>NZ_JBKTXS010000006.1:64118-82142 GCF_046951855.1 Lentihominibacter sp.
TACCTCCAGAACCACATGCTGGATCTAGGAACTTCTTTTCTCCAGGTTGTGGAGTTAATACTTCTACCATATATCTTACAACAGTTGCAGGTGTGTAGAATGTACCGCCATCCTTACCTTCTGCAAGTGCAAAGTTACCTAAGAAATATTCATAAATTTCACCGAAAACATCAATTGTAGTATTTTCAGGGATATCCTTGAAAATACGCACGATGTTAGATAGAAGTTCCGGCTCTTCTTCCGGTACAAGCTGAGCATATACTTCTTTTGGAAGCACTCCGTCCATTTTAGGATTCTCATCTTCGATAGCTTCCATAGCTTTCTTCACAATGGTAGCTTTGTTTGCATCATCCGTCGCATCGTTGATGAAGTCATAATAAGCACATTCCGGAAGATAGAATCCACATTTCTCGATAGAAATCTCTTTCTTGGATTTTTCCATACGTCCGCCTTTAAGACGATTGTATTCTGCTTCAATTTCTTCCTTATGTTGTTTATATAAAATATCTGCATATCTAAGGAAGATAAGCCCTAAGATAGGCTGTCCATATTTATTTGCTGCTAAATGTGCACTTGCACGAAGGACATCGGCAGAATGCCATAGGGTATCTTTTAGCTCTTTTAATTCTTTATCTGTCATAGCAGTATTGCTCCTTTATTTCTCTATTTTGTAATCAAGCCACTCTTCCTCTAATGTTTCATAAGGAATGCTATTCTCTAAGCAAAACGTATTGATACTTTTCATTGCTTTTAAGTTTGGCTTTGCACGTCCGGATTCCCATCGATTCACAGTAGAAAAAGCTACACCAATTTTCTTTGCAAAGTCCTGCTGTGTGAGGAATGAACGTTGTCTAATTCTTTTTATTTCTTCAGGGAAACTCATATGCATCTCCTTTTCATTTCTTACTCATTAATATAGCGTTATTATACCAAATAAATATGAATTTTTCTAGTACCCAGTCCTTCAAGACATTTTTCTTGAGGAATTTTATTTTTTTATACCGGAATTTCACTCGTCAAATCCCCTTAGGAAGTTAGAAAAGGATAAAAGTTCTGCCTCAGCCGGGATTTCACCTATTTCAACTACTTATGGAATTAGATGGGTTCGATTTAAAAAGTTTTTTCGCTTATGGACAGGAGAGTTAAATTTCAGCATTTTCTTTTGCCTATGATTTGAGTGGAAGAAAAATATTTCCAGAAAAATCCGCTCAAATCATTCACTAATCTCCAGTGGTAAGTGTAAGAAAAATAAATTTGAATTTTTTTCGGCCAAACAGCTACTTAACCTCCATTAAGTAGTGAGAAATGAAATTTTGAAAATCGGTACTTAAAACAGGAACTCTTGTCCTTTCACTATTGAAAACAAAACAGAAGGAGGAATTAAAACCTATGAATGTAAATAATATACCAACGTATCTGAAGGAGCACGCATCATGGTGCAATTTCAGATATGAGGAACGTAAAGGAAATATGACAAAGGTTCCATATAATCCGGCAACCGGATATAAGGCATATGTCAATAAACCTGAGACATTTACAGATTTTGATACAGCAGTCTTGGCCTTAAAAGATTATGACGGTCTAGGCATTCGTGTTGATGGCATCATCATTGCAATCGACCTTGATCACTGTATAGAAGATGGAAAGTTAACCACACAGGCGGCAGATATCGTATCTCATTTCAAAAATACATATATTGAGAGAAGTCCTAGCGGAACAGGTCTTCGTATCATCTTGTTTGTTGAGGATAGCTACAACTACGACAAGAATAACTACTACATCAAGAAAGGTGATATTGAAGTCTATGTAGCCGGAGCTACAAATCGTTTTGTCACTATCACAGGTGATATGTATCTCAAAAATGAAATTACAGAAAATATGGATGTTCTGCAGTGGCTTCTTGATAAGTACATGAAACGTAAAACGCCGAAGAACTCGTCTACTGAATTGCAGGAACATCGTGAAAGTTACCTTACCGATGATGGTGTACTTGCAAAGGCTATGGCCTCCAAACAGGGAGAAAAGTTCAGAAAGCTGTGGAATGGTGATATTTCAGATTATCCATCCAACAGCGAAGCAGACCTCGGATTCATCTCCATCCTTGCATTTTACTGTAATGGCAATCGTGAACAAGTAGACAGACTGTACAGGCAGTCAGCACTTGCTCGCAGCAAATGGGATGAGGTTCATGGCAATAAGACCTATGGAGATATGACTATTGATACAGCGTTAGCCGGGATGACGAAGTTTTACACACCGATTATTCCTGCTCCGGCAAGTGAAGATTTCGATGATGAAATGGCAAGGCTCGTATCACTTCATCCAGAGGACAGCACAAAGTATCCGTGGACAGATATTGGTGCAGGAATGCTCTTTGCGGATTTCTATAAACCTATTCTTCGATATGTGCCGGAGAGAAAAGCGTGGTTCTACTACGCAGATGGAACTTGGCAACCGGATGTCGGTGGCCTGAAAGCTATGAGGCTTTGCATGGAACTTGCTAATCTGCTTCATATGTATGCTCTGAAAATAACAGATGAGCATAAACGAAAGGAATACATGAATTACACCAGACGATGGCAGACACACGGAACTAGAGTCAATATCCTTAAAGATGCACAGGTTTATCATCCGATTTCTGCAACGGAGTTTGATGCTGATCCTTATATCTTCAACTGCAAGAACGGAACTATCGATATGAATACACTCGAATGCAGAGAGCATAAAAGCAGTGACAAGCTTACCAAGATATCAAATGTCATCTATGACCCTCACGCTCATAATGACCGTTGGGACAAGTTTATTTCAGAAATCATGTCCGGTGATAAAGAAAAAGCTAAATTCCTACAGAAGTTATTTGGCTACGGACTTACTGGAGATACCCGTCATGAGTGTATGACTATCCTCTATGGAGCAAGCACACGTAATGGCAAAGGAACTCTCTGTGAAAGCGTATTAAAGGTACTTGGTTCCTACGGATGTACTGCAAGACCGGAGACACTTGCTCAAAAGATGAATGCTAACAGCTCTCAGCCTACAGAGGATATTGCCCGTCTTGCAGGAGTTCGATTTGTGAATATTTCAGAACCCGGTAAGGGATTAGTGCTGAATGCTGCACAGGTAAAGAATCTTACTGGTAATGATACCATCAATGCTCGTTTTCTTCATGAGAACAGCTTTGATTTTCAGCCTTTATTCAAACTTTACATCAATACCAATTATCTTCCTGCCATCAATGATATGACAGTATTTAGCAGTAATAGACTGTTCATCATTCCATTTGAGAAGCATTTCGATGAATCGGAACAAGATAAAACTTTGAAGAAAGAATTTGCAAAGCTGGAAGTGCAGTCAGCCATTCTTAATTGGCTCATCGAAGGATATTCCATGCTGAATCGTGAAGGCCTTACACCACCATACTCGGTAAAGGTGGCCACTGCTCAGTATGAACATGACAGCTATAAGATGGCTCTCTTTGTTGAGGACTGCATGGAACAAGGCGATTATGAAGAACGCACTTCTGCCGTTTATCAGCGTTATCGTACTTGGTGTCAGGAGAATGGTCACTACCCAGAAAGCATGAAGAACTTCAGACAAAGTCTAGAAACTGTAGCAACTATTGTCCGTAAACGACCACAGTCTGGTGGTAACAAAACCACAATGGTCACAGGCTACAGATTGATATCAGATTTCTTGGAATAAATGAGATGTGGCATTGTGGCAGATAAATATGGTTACTTCAATATTTCATTCTCTATAGAGAAATTATATTTTCATCTGCCACATATGCCCCACTGTGAAGGAGGTGGTGCCTATGTGCTAGATAAGCAAGGTTTCATATCAATTAAGCCTGTGGGCTAGAAAGGAGGCAAACATGGACAGATCATACAGGTTTGACCTTAGTATGTTTGAATGTTTTGAGCGTGAAACAAGAAAACACCGTGGCTTTGAACCACACATGATGCTTAAGAATAAATCCGGTACTCCGTTTCTTGTTCAAACATCAAACAATCCAAATCCTGCAAGATGGATGGTTATAGGTAACTTCTTTGATGCAACCTTCTTGTCTTACAAGGATTTACAGGGTTTCATCAAGACTCGTGAATTAGAAGTCTGGACGGAATCCGATGACATTGCATATGGAAGAAATCTTTCCAATATTTGCAAATGCCCATTCCGTGTAGAGCTTTAAGCCCTAGGGGCGGTACTTATCTCTACGGCACAAACAGCGGTGAACGGTGCTGCCCCTTCACGCACAAAAACGCGAATTCAAACGGGTAATATAACCCTTAATCAAAAACACATGAAAGGAGCCAAAAATATGGCAGTTTACAATTTAAACAAAACAGATCACAAGGATGGAACTTATGGACTTCATCCACAGAGCACCTCTTTTTCAGAGGAATATGCAGAAAGAATGTGTAAATTTTATCTTACTGATGAATATGTAAAAGACGCGCATGGAAATGTAGATACATTCTACAGACTTCATTCTCCTCGCACAGCATACGATAATAATCAGGCACTCATCTACGATGTACATTGTCCAAAGTGTAACGCACTTATGAGGCAGGTATCAACTAACAAGGATTACTATACTCTTGGCTATTATGAGTGCAAGAAATGCAACAACAAAGGAGGACGCAGATAATGGAATACGATATTTACACAGTTAGTACATCCGACTACAAAAACAATTTCTGGAACAAGGTCATGAGAGGTCAACCTAATTCCACAGAACTCATTAATAAGGGCTCTGTAGGTGGCAATATGTATGCCATCCCTTATGACAGCAATAAGAAGTATATGGATGCCTTGAAAAACGAATGCATCTTCCGTCAGATTGCCACAAGCATTAAAACGAAAGATTCCGACCTTGATATCTGGGTATCTGATAGCGAAGATCCCGCTGAATGGGCACAGAGCAACTCCTACCAGACCATCAAGGAAGTTGCAGATGTATTCACGAGGAAAAGGGTTAAGTGTCATAAGCTTGCCATCATTGACCGAATGGATATGGATTTCATGCAGGATATGAATTTCAATATGGAAGATTTCCTTATTAAACGCTTTGCTAAGAGGTTTGGTAAAGCTGAGGAAGCTGCATTTGTAAACGGTACCGGTGTGGAGATGCCTACAGGGATTCTCCATGATACCGATGGTGCTGATATCGGTGTGACTGCCGATGCTCTTACCTTTGATGATGTTGTCGCATTGTATTTCTCTGCAAAGCCAGAATATCGCACAAAAGGTGTATGGCTTATGAATGACGAGACTGCTCAAAAACTTCGCACTTTAAAGGATAAGGATGGTAACTACATTTGGAATCATGCGAACAACACCATTATGAGCAGATCTGTGTCTATCTGCAATGCAATGCCATCAACAGGCAAGGTTATCGCTTTCGGTGATTTCAGCTATTACTGGATCATGAATCGTATGCCAATTAGCGTTCGTGCTCTTACTGAAAAATATGCACTCAACAATCAGGTAGGCTATCTTGCACACGAATATCTTGATGCAAAACTTATCCGTTCTGAAGCTGTGAAGGTACTTCAGTTGAAATAATTATGATTGCTCGTATGGGGTAACGCAGTGTTACTCCATAGTGGGCATATGAAATGAGGTGAATTTAGTGGAAGGTAAATCCAATGTTACTGAGCTTCAAATTGGCAGCACCTTATTTATCGTTGAATATGGCACGAGCGAAACAGCCACAGAAACGGCATACGATAAGATAAAGAGGCTTATTATCAGCCATGCAAACGACCGTGAAAAGTTATCAGAAACAACAAAACTATCAGCCTAATATAACTACACTTATGGAGCACTTAGAGGTAATATGACAATGCCCTTAATGGGTGTTCCGTTTGAAGGCTGTCGGAAAGGAGCAAAACATGAAAAATTTGAATAGACAGCCTTATGATGCAGCCCCTGAAAAGATAACTGCTCTTTACTGCAGATTATCCCGTGATGATGAACTTCAGGGAGACAGCAACAGTATAAAGAACCAAAAATCAATATTGAAAAAATACGCTGATGATAACGGATTTACCAACACTGAATTCTTTGTGGATGATGGATGGAGTGGTACTTCCTTTGAAAGACCGGACTTCCAACGTATGATTACAGAAATGGATGCAGGTCGCATTGCAACAATCATTGTCAAGGATATGAGCCGATTGGGACGTGATTATTTGAAGGTAGGCTACTATACCGAGATTGCATTTCCGGATGCCAAAGTCAGATTTATTGCTATCAACAATGGCGTTGACAGTGCTAATCAGCAGGACAGCGACTTTACACCATTTTTGAATATCATCAATGAATGGTATGCCAAGGATACGAGCAAGAAAATCAGAGCTGTATTCAAGGCCAAAGGAGAATCCGGCAAGCCACTCTGTACCATACCTCCATATGGGTACAAAAAGGATCCTGAAGATAAACTGCACTGGATTGTGGATGAGCCTGCAGCAGAGGTTGTAAAACATATATTCCAGTTATGCATTGAAGGATATGGCCCAAGTCAGATAGCCAAGAAATTGGAAAATGACAAGGTTCTTACACCTTCTGCATATTTTAAGGAAATCGGATTATATCCAACTGCACCTACCACAGAGGAACCCTATGCATGGGCACCAAGAACTGTGGCTGATATCCTAGACAGGCAAGAATATCTCGGACATACAGTCAACTTTAAAACAAGGAAGAAATCCTATAAGCTGAAGAAGACTATCAAGAATGCCCCTTCTGAATGGCAGATTTTCAAAGATACACACGAAGCCATTATTAGTGAGGATACCTTCCAGACTGTAAAACGAATCCGTGACGGAAGGCGCAGACCTACACCTCTTGGCGAGATGCCTGTATTGTCCGGCATGGTATTTTGTGCAGATTGTGGCTCAAAATTATACCAAGTCAGAGGCAAGGGGTGGAGCCATGATAAGGAGTACATGGTCTGTGCCAACTATCGCAAACGAGGCAAGGACACCTGTACTTCCCATCAAATCAGAAATGTAGATATTGAGAATGTTCTGCTTTATATGATTCAGCAGGTTACAGCATTTGCAAGAGACCATGAAGACGAATTTATAGAACTGGTTACAAGGTCCAATGCCAAATCCGTAGAATGTGAGATTCGTGAAAGTAAAAAGGAATACGAACAGGCACAAGCCAGAATCAGCAAACTTGATACCATCATCCAAAGACTTTACGAAGATAACATCGAGGGCAAAATCAGTGATGAGCGTTTCATGAAAATGTCAGCTACCTATGAGGTCGAACAGAATCAACTTACAGAGCGTGTGGCAGAGTTGGAGCATATCATTGATGCTGCCAGAGAGAAATCTTCCAATGCAGACAGTTTCCTACGATTGGTTAAGACCTACACAGATATCAAGGAATTGAATGCAGAAATCATCAGAACCTTCATCGAGAAGGTATATGTATATGGAAACGAGAAACCTTGGGATAGGAATACCAAGAAGATAAAAGTTATCTTCAACTTCATTGGGGAAGTACATATTCCGAGTAACGTAAAAACGGCATAGCCGAGGGGTACGACTATGCCGATACTTTACAGGATTATAAATCCCTTATTGAGTTGCCCTTTTACGCAGCTCTTTTTTATTTAATGATCGATCATTGTGTTTTTACAGTTAATGTTTTCTTGAATATACTTCCTATGATTCCGGCACATACAGCAAGAGTCAACCACCCGAATCCGAAGGACGACAGCGGCAGATTGGGTATGAAGTCAAAAGTTAGGAGTCCTTGTCCGTATAAGACTTCAAGGAGACTTCCGATCATTGCGCCAGCTACGGCAAACCTTATGGTGTAATCGTGAATTTTGTCAGGAAAAAGAGCAAGTACGATGAGTGTAAGAGCACCTGGATAAATAATACTGAGAACAGGCTGAGCCAGCAGTACTATCTTGTCTATGCCAAAGTTAGCAATGAAAGCGCTCATAAGACATATAACTACGACGAGAAACTTGTAACTGATCCGTTCATTTGAAAGTGTACAGAAATAATCTGCGCTGGCACTGACTAAAGCTACGGCGGTAGTCAGGCATGCGAGCGTGACCACTATACCAAGAATAATGACTCCTGTACTTCCCATAAGTTCTTCTGTGATATTTACGATTAGTTCCGAGCGATTTATCCGCAGAGAGAAAATCCCGGAGACAGTGGCTCCAAGATACGTTAGCCCGCAGTAAACTATAAGAAGTCCTGAGGCGGCGACCAGACTGGAATTACGTACGATTTTGTTTTTTATCTTTGTTTCGGCATATCCTTTTTCTGTAACATTTTTTACTATAATAATGCCAAATATCATGGCGGCCAGTACATCCATAGTCTGATACCCGGCGTTTACTCCGGATACGACAACATTATTCATCATGGGTGCTGCTGAGATATCTCCTATTGGCGAAACTATACCACATATTATGAGAATCAGAAGACCGACAAAAAGAACGGGAGTAAGGAATTTGCCGATTATATCAATAACTGCCGATTCTCTTATAGTTAATATGAGAACGAGGATGAAAAAAACTGATGTGGATATAACGGGAGGAATATCCCCTATAATAGGGAGAAAAAACATTTCATGTACTGTTGCCCCTGTGCGTGGGATAGCGATAAAAGGCCCTATACATAAGATCATTATAGATATCATCAGCTCACCGGGTATAGTACCTATACGGTTTGTTACGTTAGATATCTCTCCGTTATTTCTTATGAGAGCAAAAATAGCTATTATAGAAAGTCCTATATCAGCCATATAATAACAGATAAAACCAATGAACCATTGGGGACCTGCTCCCATCCCCAGAAAAGGGGGAAATATTATATTTCCGGCACCGAAAAACATCGAAAACAGTGCAAATCCTATTACTATGATATTAATCCGATCATGCTTCATTTTATAATCACCTTTCAATATAAACTTAGTTTCAACTAAAATACGGTAACATATGCAGAGGGGAAAATCAACATTTGACTGTCAGCGATTGCGATGATAAGATATTACGCAGATAAATAATCATGAGGAGAAAGGTTTAAAATGAAACGATATAAATCTTTTCATATGGTGAGAATGGAGCATCTCAATCACCATTCTAATCTGTATGCCGGAAGAGGGATTGAATGGATGATAGAATCTGCTTTTATTGCAGCATGCCTTGAACATGGAAACAAGGATGGCCTTCTGTACAAAAATACCCATAAATTTGATTTTATAAAATCTGTAAAACCGGGAGATATTGTGAGCTACGAAAGCGTTGTTGTAAGATCGGGAAAAACAAGCATAACTGTGCATGTGAATCTGAAGAATGCAGATACTGGGGAACTGTATGCTGAAGGGTATGTTACATTTGTCACTGTAGACCCTGTCACGAAAAAATCTTTAATACACAGAATTATGTTAGATGATATTCAAGATAATGAAGAGATAAGATGGAGAGAAGAAGCAGACAGCTTCTTCTCTGATAAATGAATAATTATGCGCAGAGACTTTTTTTCAGAATTTCCTTTATTTCCTCTCTGCTAAGTATTTTATAACCTCCGTCAAGGATAAGAGCGCTTTTTGCTATACCATCTAGCATTTCTTCAGTGACACCGAAATCTCTTATACTCATTACGAGATCAAGTTTTTTCATCCATTCCTCTAGTTTGTCGAGACCTTCTGCGGCAATTTCTTCGTCGCTTTTATTTTTTGGTGAAACTCCCCATACGTTTAATGCAAATCTTTTGAATTTGTGCAGGCCGTAAGGCATGATATATCTGTAGTAAGGCAGTGAAACGGCTGACAGAGTCATTCCGTGAGTGGCGTCGGTATGTGCAGTAGTGGCTTCACCTATCATGTGGACCATCCAGTCTGTGGATTTGCCCATTTCTATGAGAGTGTTTAGTGCCCACGCTGCAAGCCACATAATATTGCTTCGTGCTTCATAGTCTAAAGGATTCTTTGCTGCAGCGAGGGAAGAATGTATTACGGAGCGCATCATTCCCTCGGATATATAGTCGGACACGTTGTCATCATTTCCTGAAAAATATTGTTCCATGATGTGGGACATCACATCGAAGCATCCTGATACCATTTGGTATCTTGGAAGAGTGAAAGTATATGTGGGATCCATTATTGAAAATTTAGGGAAAGCTCTTTCTCCAAAGATAGCGCAGATCTTCTGCTTAGTAACGGTATTTGTAATAACTGAGCCTCCGTTCATCTCAGAGCCTGTGCCTACCATGGTAAGTACGCATCCAACAGGTATCACTTTATCCTCGGCTTCCTTGCCTTGTATGTAATATTTTTCCCATGGATCTTCCTTGCAGTAGGCAGTGGCAGAAATTCCTTTTGCCATATCGCAGACGCTGCCTCCGCCTACGGCGAGAATAAGATCAATATTATTGTCTTTTGCCAGCTTTCTTCCGTCATTCAGTTTTTCTAAAGTAGGGTTAGACATGATATCGGAAAACTCTGTAATATTCTTACCGCATTTATTCAGTATCTCTGTCACATGGTCGTATATTCCGTTTTTTTTGACAGAGCCTTTTCCATAGCAGAGAAGTACGTTTTTTCCATAATTTGAAAGTTCTGTATAAAGTTTTTCAATAGAATTTTTACCGAAATGTATTTTTGTCGGGTTGGAAAAAGTGAAATTTCCTAACATATAAAATAGCCTCCTTTGTATTAAAATAATCGTTAAGCATTATATCATAATTTGTACATTTAATGTTGAAGTACCTGCATTATTTGTTACAATTAAAAGGAAAGGAGAGTCATATGAAAAAACTTCTGATAATGGGAAAAGAAGGGCGTCTCGAAAAGTATACCGATGATAGAACAATACTTAAAAAATATGAAATCGTCTATGTTCCTTTGGATGCTTCTGACAATGAGATTCTTGAAAAGGGGCGGGATGCAGAGTGTATAATTGTTGATGCTGTAGGAAGCGTTTCAGGGTATATTATAGATAATATGCCGAATCTTAAGCTGATACATTCGGAAGGCGTCGGATATCAAGGGATAGATGTAAAAGCAGCAGCAGGACGCAGCATATATGTATGTAACTGTAAAGGTATGAATTCCACCGCTGTGGCAGAACAGACAATACTGCTTATGTTGGGGCTTTTGCGCGATGTAGTGGGAGGAGACGGAAGCGTAAGAAAGGGGACTCAGATTATAACAAAAGAAGCGTATATGCTTGAAGGAAGTCTTAAAGAACTGGGGGAATGTACAGTAGGGCTTATCGGTTTTGGCGATATTGCAAAGGCAACTGCAAGGCTTTTGCGTGTTTTTGGAGCGAAAGTAGTTTATTATAAACCAAACAGACTGACAAAGGGGGAAGAAGGAGAATATAAAGCAGATTATATGCCACTTGACTGTCTTCTTGGTGTCAGTGATATAGTAAGCCTTCATTTGCCTGTCTCTTCAGAAACAAAATATATGGCAGATGAGACTTTTTTCAAGAAAATGAAGAATACATCGTATCTTATCAATACATCCAGAGGTGAACTGGTAAACAGTAAGGCTCTTGTTGAGGCTATTGAATGTGGTGAAATAGCAGGAGCAGGACTCGATACTATAGATGGGGAGCCTGTACATGAGGATAACCCTCTTCTCAGTATTTCCAATCAAAATTCGAAAAAGCTCCTTTTAAGCTGTCACATAGGAGGTATTACAGGCGCTTCCTTTAAAAGGGGATATAATATGATATGGTCCTCTATAGAGAAAGTAGAAAAAGGAGAAAGACCGGATAATGTAGTGAATTTATAGCAGAAAAAACCTCTCTTTATCAAATAAAATTTGATAAAGAGAGGAAATTTAATTATGGAAAATATAGATTTTCTTTTTTTCTTAATGTATTATCTGCAGCGGTTATTTGCACGTTTTCGGTGGGTAATCACTGCAGCCGCAGTCGCAGTCTCCAGATGACGGAGGGCAGCATGGATCGCAGCACGGGTTCGTAATGCAAGAGTTTGACTCGCTTTGACAGCTATTGGAGCTGCTGCTTCCATCATTTCTTTCAGGAAACAGTCCCGGGCATGTGACTACACCTGACACATTTTCCTGAAGAGGTGCTTCTGCAAAGCCTGTTGAAAGAACACAGAGCTGAACAGGAACAGTGATTTTCTTTTCTACGGTTATGCAGATAGTGACGATAAGATTGGCTGAAATTTCTCCGTTAGGTCCTATGCACAAGTCTCTTGAAGCATTATTTGTAGCCATTCTGCAGCTGAATCCCGCATTTGAAAGCTCTGTAAGTCTTGGCATAAACGCTGAATTTGTAGTGCTTGGCATGCAGAGCTCAAAGAAGTTGGTAAGTACTAATGGGCATGATGGTTTCGCTATGTTGACTTCAGCACAGATAGTCATTGTGCTTTCTCTGCCGCAGCTGTCGCATATAGCAAGATCGATATAAACGACTATGTTACCCCAGATTCTTACGTTCTGAGTTCCGAATATAGGTGTACCGCAGTCTGTTGCGTCACATTCGCTGGTATCAGCAAACAATATTTTTTCTGAAGGAACACCGTCAGGACCTACTGTTTCAACTACGCTGTTGCATTCATTAACGAAATAGGCTCCCGAAATTCCTGTTTCCATGTCAAGAGTGAGATTATCGCAGTTTGATGCCTGGGAAGGATCGAAGACCTTCTTGCATCTGATATCAAGTATCCTGCTTACTGAGCATCCCGGCGGAATAGCAGGAGTGAATTTCAGACACTGTACGGTTTTCATACCCTGCATGTGGAATCTCACAGCGTCGTATACGCTCTGTACATAGATGGGAGTTGCGGTCACATCATCAAGATTGCCGCTGAAGCTGCAAAGTTCATTTGCCTTACAGCAGGATTCTCCTGTAGTGTTGTTTTGTGGTGTGCAAAAACAGTTCATGTTTTACCTCCTTGAATGGTAATTTTAAATATGAATTTATACTGAATTGTTCAATGGCAGTATATGAAAAATTCTGGATTTGTGTTACAATACAATTTATATTTTGGAGAAAGGGCAGCGTTGATATGGTAAAAACAATAAAATTAAAATGCGGTACAACGTTAATAATGGAAAAGACCGATTATGTTCAGTCGGCAGCTTTGGGAATATGGGTGAAAGTCGGAGCAGCTGATGAAAGCGACGATGTTTCGGGTGTATCACATTATATAGAACACATGATGTTTAAAGGAACTAAGAACAGAACTGCGAAAGAAATCGCTTCAGATGTTGATAAGATCGGCGGCATGTTCAATGCATTTACCGGCAAGGAGGCAACGTGTTATTACATTAAAACGTTGTCATCCAACATCTATGCCGGAGCTGAAATACTTCTGGATATGCTGACAGAATCCCGATTTGATCCGGATGATATGGATAAAGAGAGACAGGTAATATTTGAAGAGATAAAGATGGTACAGGACAGTCCAGACGATGATGTATATGATACTATTTCAGAATTGGTTTCAAGCGGTAATCCGCTGGGAAGAAGTGTTCTTGGGACACCGGAAAGTCTGTCAGATATAGACAGAGAAAAGTTGACCGGGTATTTCAGTGAAAAATACGCAAAAGACAGTATAGTTGTAGCTGTAGCCGGCAATTTTGACGAAGACAAGATCATAGATCTTTTTGAAAGCAGGCTTGATTCTCTTCGTGACGAGAAAGTTAAAAAAGAAGTGATATTAAAACCGTACAGGCAAGATTTCAATGTAAAAGAAAGAGATATAGAACAGACACATATATGCCTTGCAACTCCGGGTGTTTCAATGGATGACGAAAGATATTATTCTTTTGTGCTGATGAACAGTATATTTGGAGGAAGTATGAGCTCCAGACTTTTTCAGAATATAAGAGAAGAAAAAGGTCTGGCATATACCGTATGCTCCATGAACATATTTTCCAGTTACTGGGGATTTTTCAGCATATATGCGGGTGTAGCCCATGACAAAGTGGAAGAAACGCTGAATGCTGTAAAATTTGAGTTGGAAATTCTCAGAACTGATGGTGTTACAGAGGAAGAACTTGCAATGGCAAAGGAACAGGTGAAGAGTTCATACATATTCGGTTTGGAAAATATAAACAGTAGGATGTTTTCCATAGGAAAAAATAAATTGTTGCTTGATAAGGTTTATTCACCGCAAGAAGTTCTTGGGAAATTTGATAAGGTTACAAGAGAAGATATATTACAGGCTGCAAGCATCATAGGAGATTATTCGTCATACTGTGCAGCGGCAGTTACAGGCAAAAATTTTGATCTGGAAAGGCTCGTGAAAAGATGATAATAAAAGTAAAAACGCTTTCCGGAAGGCTTCCGCGTTACGAAACGGATGGATCGGCAGGTATGGATATACAAGCTTATTTAAGAGAGCCTGTAGAATTGAAACCGGGTATGCGCGCTCTTATTCCCACAGGATTGTTTATGGAGATACCTTCCGGATATGAAGTTCAGATAAGAGCAAGGAGCGGTCTTGCGGTAAAATACGGCATAGGTCTTACCAACGGAATAGGTACTATAGACAGCGACTACCGGGGAGAGATAAAAATATCTCTTATAAATTGGGTACAGGAAAGCTTTACGGTAAATGACGGGGATCGTATCGCGCAGATGGTGGCAGCAAAATATGAAAAAGTATCATTAAAAAAAACTGAGAAATTGTCAGAAACTGAAAGAGGCCGCGGAGGTTTCGGTCATACCGGAGTTTAAACGGACAGTCATATGGTCAAAAATCAAATCTGTCGCATATACTACCGTGAGGTGGTGTAGATGACAGATTTTTTAATGCTAAAGCAGTTACATAGGATGATAAAAGAAATACCAAAGCCCAGGCTTATGTTCAGAAAAGGTATCTTTGCCGAAGGTTTTTTTCGGCCGTATATGTCATTTTCCGATTATACGGAATCGGAGATATTTAGTAGTTTTGACGAAGTGACTCCGGTAACGGTAAGATTTGCTTCTATGCTGGGAAATAAAGGTACTGCTGATACAGTTCGGAATATAAAAGGAATGAGTGTAAAATTTCAGAGCGATGAAGAATACGATATGATTTGCCACAGTATGCCGGTCTTCTTTATAAATGAAGATACAAAATTTTTCAGTATGTTGAAGGCTTTTACTAAGAGAGAGTATTTTGACGGTATAAATAATACGGAATTTTGGAGATTTATCGTTGAGAATCCTGAAGCTGCCAATTGTGCTATCAGGTTGTTTTCTTATGAGGGGCTATCTTCATCATTTATTGATATGTCATGGTTTTCTGCTAATCTGACTGTTTGGAAAAACAGTAAAGGCAAGAGGTTTCTCGTACGGTATAAATGGATACCTATATATGAAGAGAAGGAAAAAACGGAAAAAGGAAGAAACAAAGTAGATAGAATATCAGCTGAATTTATTGCAGGATTTGATAGTGACAGGGCTTCTAATGAACTTGAATCAGCTGTATCTTCTGGAAATTTTCCTAAATTTGAACTTTATGTACAGATGTTAGATTATGATAGGTATAATAAATATGATTATGTCAGAAACACGCTGATTTGGGAGGATGAGACAGTATCTCCTGTTGCTGCGGGAATAATGAGGCTTACCGGGATTCCTGATGATAGGCAGTTTAAGAGAGATATGATAAGCTTTGCTCCCGGAAATACTGCAAAAGGTATAGAGTTATACAGTGACGGATTTAATGATATGATGAATTATATATATCAGATAGAAGCTTTTGAGAGAGGTGAATGTGAGTGAAGGAACTGATACAGGCCGGGGAATTTTTTAACAAGTTATCAGAAGCGCAGAAAAAGGATCTTGAAGAAGCCGTTGCTGAAGATATATTTTTTTTGGAAGATGATCTTCAAAAGAAAATAATATCTCTTTTAAATGATGTTGATCACAGACTCGGTACTAATGTAAGAAGGAGAAACGACTTTACAACATAAAGCAGTATATGTATTATAATTATTATCAGGAGGAGGCAATGATAGGCAGAGAAGATTTGGAAAAAAGAGAATTTGAGTATTTATCGCCTTATGCGGCAAAATCCGCAAAGAGCAGAGGCCGAAAGCTTGAGGAAGATAAGTGCAGTGTGAGAACGGATTTTCAGAGAGACAAAGATAGAATAATACATTCCAAAGCTTTCAGAAGGCTTATGCACAAAACGCAGGTTTTTCTCGCTCCGGAGGGCGATCATTACAGAACAAGACTGACTCATACCATAGAAGTATCACAGATAGCCAGGACTATTTCACGAGGACTGGGTCTTAATGAAGATCTCACCGAGGCTATAGCTATGGGTCACGATTTGGGGCATACACCTTTTGGCCATAGCGGAGAAGCTGTTTTAAATGAAATACATCCAGGTGGTTTCAAACATAATATTCAAAGTTTACGAGTAGTGGATGTTCTTGAATCGGGGAGCAGTAGACGCGGTATGAATCTTACTTTTGAAGTCAGGGACGGTATATTGAATCATACAGGAAGTAAGATGCCCGTTACATTAGAAGGGCAGGTGGCAAAGACCAGCGATCGTATAGCTTATATAAATCATGATATTGATGATGCTATCAGAAGCGGTATAATAACATCGAAAGATCTTCCTAAGGAAAGCATAAATGTTTTAGGAGATACTCACAAGAAAAGAATAGATACCCTGGTTAGAGATATGATAAATAACAGTTTTAACGGATCTTTTGTCTGTTTGAGTGAAGAAAAAGCGCAAGCAATGAATGAACTTCGTACATATATGTTTAAGAATGTATATCATAATCAGAGGGTAAAAAAAGCAGAAGATATAAATAAAGTAAGAGTTATAATAATTGCTCTGTATAAATATTTTCTTAATCATCCGCAAGCGCTTCCCGATGATCTCAAAGCTATGAGAGATGAGTTCTGTAAAGAGGAGCTTGTTAAGGATCATATAGCGGGAATGACAGATAGATATGCGGTAAATCTTTATGAAAAATTATTTTCTAAAACAACATGAAAGCATAAGTTATAAAAACATAAAATTTTAGAATTAAAAAAAGGAAAGTGGAGACTTTTGTCGTATATAATAATTAAGGATTATTTTAATCAAGAGGGACAAAAGTGAACACAAATAACCATGTAAATATAGTCGATGAAATAAAGAGCAGGTGTAATATTGTTGATGTTATCGGCAGAGTAGTACCCCTTAAAAAAGCCGGGAGCAATTATAAAGGGGTTTGCCCGTTTCACAATGAGAAAACACCTTCTTTTATTGTTTCAGAGTCGAAACAGATATTTACTTGTTTCGGCTGCGGAGCTACCGGAGATTTGCTTGAATTTGTAAAGCGCTATTATAATTTGGATTTCAGAGGATCTGTTGAAATGCTTGCCAAGGAATATGGCATAAGTCTTGAAGGAGCTTTCAGAAGCAATAAAGATAAAGATGAGCTTTATGAGATAAACAGACAGGCTGCAAGGTTTTTTTTCAAAGCATTGCGCCAGCAGGCAAATCTGGGATATACATATATGAAAAGAAGAGGAATATCCGAAGAAATACTGAATAAATTTGGTATAGGATATGCTGATGAAAAATGGGACAGCTTATATGGATTTCTCAGGGGTAAAGGTATTTCCGAGGAAAAGATGCTTGACCTTGGGCTTATTTCAAAATCCAACGGCAGGTATTTTGATAAGTTCAGGAACCGGGTGATATTTCCTATAATCAATACTGGTGGTAAAGTGATAGGCTTCGGAGGAAGAATAATAGGAGAAGGTGAGCCTAAATATTTAAATTCACAGGAATCTAATATTTTTAAGAAGAAATACAATTTGTACGGCCTCAATCTGGCTGGAGGAGATGTGAGAAAGGAAGATTCCATCATACTGGTAGAAGGATATATGGACGTGGTGTCTCTTTATCAGAACGGGGTTCGTAATGTATCTGCTTCTTTGGGTACAGCTCTTACAGAAAATCAGGCCAGACTCATAAAACGGTATACAAAAAATGTGATTCTTTCATATGATGCCGATAATGCAGGGCAGAGTGCTGCCATGAGGGGGCTGGATATACT
>NZ_JBKTXS010000007.1:0-81993 GCF_046951855.1 Lentihominibacter sp.
GGATAAAGAAGTTCCTCTTGTCGTTCCGGAAGTAAATCCAGAAGATATAAAATGGAATAAAGGCATCATAGCTAATCCTAACTGCTCCACTATACAGGCTATGGTTGCACTCAAACCTCTTCAGGAAAAATACGGAATTAAAAGAGTTGTTTATTCAACCTATCAAGCTGTTTCAGGCTCAGGGGTGAAAGGGATCAACGATCTTAAAAACGGCTTGGCAGGAAAAGATGATGAGCTTCAGGCTTACGCTCATCCTATTGCCGGAAATTGTCTTCCTCATATAGATGTGTTTACCGATAACGGCTACACTAAAGAAGAAATGAAAATGATAAATGAAACCCATAAGATCCTTGATGAAAATATCAAAGTAACAGCCACAACAGTAAGAGTTCCTGTCTTTGATTCTCACAGTGAATCTATCAATGTCGAACTTGAAAAACCTTTTGAACTGAAAGACGTCGTTGAACTGTTCAAAAATTCACCCGGAATCATAGTTCAGGATGATGTTGCCAACAATGTATACCCTCTTGCGAGAGATGCTGCAGGTACTGATGAAGTATACATCGGCCGTATCAGAAGAGACTTCTCACTTGATAATGGCCTTAATATCTGGGTCGTTGCCGATAATATCAGAAAAGGTGCTGCAACAAATGCAATACAGATAGCTGAGCAGCTCATAAAAGATATGGACGATTAAATAACTGTTTTTTATCAAAAAAACTGCCAAATCAGAAAAAATGATAAGGCAGTTTTTTTTATATTATATATCGAAATAATTTATATACCCCAAATTATATTTAAAAGAAGTGACTCTGTTTATCAAACATTGTTTTTTCTCTCTTTTACTTTTTTCTGTATAAGCTTGATAAACTGTATAACGGGAATATTCAAAAACGCCAAACCATACACCGTCAGAAGCTGAGGGATTCCCAAAGCATGGACTTTAAATACATGATCAAAGGCAGGTACAGCAAGAGCCATTGTTATCAAAATCATTCCAAGAAGAAAGGCGCCTATAAGATACTTATTGTTCCAGAACCTTTTGGTGAATATCACAGGTCTGTCAGATTTACAGTTAAACCCATGGAAAAGCCTGCTGCTGCAAAGTGTTCCGAAAGCCATAGTACTTCCCAAAAGGGCGCTTCCGCCAAACTCGCCGGCAGTAAACCACCCGTTTAAACCAATCAAAAACGCCACAACGGTCATTATACATATAGAAAGGCCACCAATACCTATTTTGGACAGAAAATCCTTTGTCAATATAGATTCATTGGCAGGTCTCGGTTTTTCCTTCATAAGGTCTGCATTATGAGGCTCAAGTCCCAGAGCTATCGCCGGAAGACTATCTGTAAGCAAATTGATAAACAACAGATGAACAGGTGCAAAAGGAACAGGAAGAGCAAACACAGATGCATAAAGAACCACCAATATCGCTCCAAAATTTCCCGAAAGCAGAAACTGTATGGCATTTTTTATGTTCTTATATATATTTCTTCCGTTTTCCACAGCCTTCACTATAGTGGCGAAATTATCATCTGTAAGAACCATAGCGGCCGCATCTTTCGAAACTTCACTTCCCGTGATACCCATAGCTACACCTATATCAGCCTGTTTAAGCGCAGGCGCATCATTTACACCGTCCCCTGTCATGGCCACGATGTTGCCTTTATCCTGCCAAGCCCTTACGATCCTGATCTTGTGTTCCGGAGAAACCCTTGCATAAACAGAAATTCCCTCCACATATGACTTAAGTTGTTCATCATCCATATCATCTATTGAAGAACCCTCACAGGCTTCCGATTCGTCCTTCAATATCCCGATCTTCTTAGCTATAGCAGCCGCAGTGACTTTATGATCTCCTGTTATCATCACAGGTTTTATGCCGGCATCTATACATTCGGCAACAGCCGCCATAGATTCTTCCCTCGGCGGGTCCATCATAGAGATAAGGCCTAAGAACACCATTTCATTTTCATCATCAATCCCTGGAACAAAACCATGTTTTATTTCTTTATAAGCGAAGGCCAGCACCCTCAGCCCATTTTGGGAAAAATCACTATTACATGTCTCTATATCAGTTATATCCTGCTGCGCAAGAGCTCTTACCCCCTGTGCTGTTTGTATTGCCGTAACCCTATTAAGCAATACATCTACAGCCCCCTTTGTTATCATCACATTTTCGGCTCCGTTGAATAAATCCGGCCGATCACCTGTAAGCCTGTGACATGTAGACATCAGTTTTCTGTCACTGTCAAAAGGTATTTCTTCTGTCCTTATGCTGACACTCCTCTCCATATCATATGAAATGCCGAGCTTTATGCCGATATTTATAAGAGCAGTCTCTGTAGGATCTCCGATTTCTTTGCCGTCTGCTATTGTAGAATCATTACACAAGATACTCGATAACAACAGCTGTCTTTCTCCGTTATTTCCAATATCAATATCCGAAGATGATATCTTTTTTCCATGAACATAATAGTCTTCTACAGTCATCTTATTTTGAGTAAGAGTTCCTGTTTTATCTGAACAGATAACAGAAACACTTCCAAGTCCCTCTACAGCCTGAAGCTTTCTGATTATAGCATGTTCCTGGGCCATTTTCTGCGTTCCAAAAGAAAGTACAATAGTCACTATAGAACTTAATGCCTCCGGTATAGCCGCTACTGCAAGAGCCACAGCGAAAAGAAAAGCATCGCCTATAGGCTGGCCTCTAAAAACACTTATACCGAACAATATTCCGCAGAAAACGAGTATAAGGATTGATAACTTCTTTCCGAAATTATCAAGATTGACTTGAAGCGGGGTTTTCTTTTCAGATGTAGTTTTCAAAAGCGTGGCTATTTTTCCTACTTCTGTTTCCATTCCTATGGCAGTTACAAGGAATTCCCCTCTGCCATAAGTAACAAAACTTCCTGAATACACCATATTGAGCCTATCGCCAAGAGGGACAGTCTCTTCTATCACTGAAACATCTTTCTCAACACCAAGGCTCTCTCCGGTAAGCGCACTTTCATCAATTTTCATACCTGCATTTGAAATTATTCTGCCGTCAGCAGGTACAAAATCACCCGCCTCTAAACTCACTCTATCACCTACGGTAATTTCGGAAGCTGGAATTTTTATAAATTGCCCTCCTCTGAATACCTTTGCTTCAGGCGCTGACATTTTCTTAAGACTGTCTAAAGACTGTTCAGCTTTAACAGTCTGCACAGTTCCCAATATAGCATTTATTGTTATTACTACCAATATAACAATAGCACTTTCTACATCACCCAATATTCCTGATATTATTGCTGCAAATATCAATATAATAACAAGAAAATCTTTAAACTGTTCAAAAAAAAGCCTGATAATGGATTTTTGCTTTCCTTCCACAAGTTCATTAGGCCCGTATTTTTCTCTATTAGACGCCACCTGCTGATCACTGAGAGGTTCCGTGCTTCCATTAACTGTAACCATGGCGTCTTTCTCAGTCATTTTATAAAACTCGTTCATTCCATGCTCCTTTTAAATTATTATACCCATATCTCACATTTTACTTTCAGGCGATGTGTGCCAAATTTAGCAGTAAAATTTCTTCCAAACCATAGATTTAGGCGGCTCATAAAAAAAGAGACTTTTACTGCATATTAAATGCAATAAAAGTCTCGCAATTTAATTACGCTCCGGATGAAAATCATCGCGTTGACGATAGCGTAAACACTGATGTGTCTGCTACTCCCTTTTATTAAGAGTATAATATATTCATTTCATATATATGTCAATACATTCTTTATCTGCATTTTCTTTTTTTCTCAGTTTTTTTCTGATAAAAAGATCTTCAGGAAACTGTGAGACTATTATAGCTAAAAACATCATCCCACACCCTATATATTCATGTATCGAAAGAATCTCTCCGAAGAATATCCAACCTGAAAATAATGTGAAAACAGTTTCAAGCGCCATTATAAGGCATGCCAGATTAGGATTTGTAGCCTTCTGCCCCATAGTCTGAAAAGTATATCCTACCGCACAAGCTATTACACCGGAATATATTATAGGTATCCATGCATCTTTTATAGCCGTCCACGTGATACCACCGAAGAAAACAGCCGGAATCACACATATCAGTCCAGCCACAATAAACTGACTGCACGTCAAAACAGCAGGCTTTATTCTTCTGACAAAGTGATCTATGGCATGTATATGCACAGAACATAAAAAAGCCGCGCAGAACATCATAATATCTCCAAAGGTTACAGCTTCGATACCATTGAAAAGGCAAAGAAAATATAGGCCAACAAGTCCGATAGCTACCCCTATCCACAAATTTCTACCGGTCTTTTTACCCAGATAAATACCTATCATGGGAGTTATAAAAATATAAAGAGCTGTTATGAAACCTGCTTTACCTACAGATGTATATGGAAGTCCAATCTGTTGAAGCAATATAACAGCGGCTATAAGGCTTCCACAGCATAACGCGCACTTCAAAATTTCTTTGAACGTTGTTATTTTTTCCTCATCGTCAGAAGATTGTTTTTTTTGCAAAACCAATACAAAAGGAAGCATGACAATGCCTCCTAATATACATCTTACTGAAGTAAAAATAAAAGGATCTATATATTTAAGACCTTCCTTCTGCGCTGCTAAAGAAAATCCCCAAACCAGTGCCGCCACAAATAAAAACAAATTCCCTTTTGCACTGTGTCTCATGTTTTAAAATATCCATTCTTTCTCTTTAAATCCCACGAGAATGCGCTCTCCATCTATAAGAAGAGGTCTTTTTACCAGCATGCCATCTGATGCAAGAAGCGATATTTTCTCAGAATCACTCATTTCCGCCAACTTATCCTTAAGGCCAAGTTCTCGATATTTCATACCGCTGGTATTAAAAAATTTCTTTATAGGATATCCGCTTTTTGCAATCCATTCTTCCAATTCTTTCTCATTGGGATTATTTTCTACTATATGTCTGTCATCAAATTCAACCCCCAGACTTTCCAGATGCTTTTTAGCTTTCTTACATGTAGAACATTTAGGGTATTCTATAAATAACATATTTACAACCTCCTTATTATATCAGTGTCATTTTAACATAAGACTTCATCATTTTGAAAGCTACCAAAAAATAAAATTCATTATCATAAAGTTATTATTAATATTTACAATTTTAATGCAGTATATTATATTTTTTATATTAAGATAAATTCAGAATCTATATTATTCATATTATTAAAAACGGTACCGCAAATCACGGCACCGTTTTAATTTTAAAGCTATATTATCCTGTTTATGCTTCTGCAGATTCCACAACATCCTTACCGTTGTAATAATTACAGTTAGGGCAAACTCTATGCGGAAGCTTTGGCTCGTGGCACTGCGGACAAATAGAAAGCCCCGGTGCTTTCATCTTCATGTTCGCAGATTTTCTCTTATCTCTTCTTGCTTTCGAAGTTTTCCTCTTAGGTACTGCCATATTTTACACCTCCTTTTGCTCCGTTATATGTATGATATATTCGTTAAATTAAATATCTGTCGAATAATTCGCAACTTCTAAAGTATACCTTCCATCGGTATCTCTTGTCAACAATTATTTTCATACGATGATAAAAAGCTGTATACTATAGATTCCCTTATTATTTACCGGTAACGATCTTATAAGTATCTCTGGCAATCATTAACTCCTCATTAGTAGGAATCAAAATAATTTTTACTCTTGAATCATCTCTGGAAATAATCATCTCTTTACCTCTTACCTTGTTCTTTACAAGGTCAAGTTTTATTCCCAGATTGCCTAAATCATTACAGATGATATCTCTCATGCCTATGTCGTTTTCCCCTACACCGGCAGTAAACACTATAGCATCTACACCGTTCATTTCGGCGATATAAGCACCGATGTAAAATCTAACCTTATGAGCAAAAACCTTGAGAGCCAGAAGAGCCCTTTCATTTCCTTCTTCAGCAGCAGCCTCAAGATCTCTGAAATCACTGGACACCCCTGATATACCCAGTACACCCGATTTTTTGTTAAGTATTTCATTGGCAACGCCCTGATCAAGCTTTTCTTTCTCTCTGATGTATGTAACGATGGCTGGGTCAATATCGCCACTTCTTGTTCCCATTACCAATCCCTCCAACGGAGTAAATCCCATGGAAGTATCTATACATTTACCTCTCTTTATAGCTGATACGGAAGCTCCATTTCCTAAGTGACATGTTATCAACTTCAAATCATCGATATTTACATTCAGTATGTCAGAAGCCCTTTCAGCTACATACTTATGGCTTGTTCCATGGAAACCATATCTTCTGATTCCGTATTTTTCATAATATTCATAAGGAATAGCGTAAATATATGATTCAGGAGGCATAGTCTGATGAAAAGCTGTGTCGAATACACCTACCATCGGTGTGTTTGGCATCAGTTCCTGACAAGCCGCAATACCGAGAAGGTTAGGCGGATTGTGGAGAGGAGCCAAATCGATACATTCTTCAAGGGCTTCAATTACAAGATCATCTATCAGTACAGAATGAGCAAATTTCTCTCCGGCGTGAACTACACGGTGTCCTACTGCGCCTATCTCGCTCATATCTTTAACGACGCCGTGATTTTCATCCTGTATCGCCATAAGAACGTGTGAAATAGCATCTTTATGATTTTCCATAGGAACGATAAGCTGGAACTTGTCCATGCCTGTCTTCGTATGAGTTATCACAGATCCTTCCATCCCTATTCTTTCAACCAAGCCTTTACAGAGAAGTGCTTCGTTAGTCATATCCAGAACCTGATACTTCAGTGAAGAACTACCACAGTTAATTACTAAAACTTTCATTTACAATTCCTCCATCTTTGTATTATTAAAACAACTATATCATTATACCCTTTAAAGCAAAGTGATTCAATACCTTTGGCTATTTTCAGAATTTTCCGCCTCAACATATCACTGATTTTTCAGACTATATAAGGCTTCATAACTTTATCTGAAAAAATGTACAAATCACGCGCATTAATAACATTATAAACATCAGAAGATATTATATCATATTTTAAAGTTTCTTCTACATCCCTGTATAAATCCTTCTCTTTATTTATATTGGTAATTATTGGAATATGAGGATTCTCCTGTTTCTTTATTAATTTAATAAGCCTGCGTCCCTTTTCTCCTGCTGCCAGGACTCTTGCATAAATATTCTTTTGCGGATTATATTCTTTCAATCCTATGAGAATATATATAATAAGTCTCCTCACAGTAGATTCTGTATAACGTTTGGACACCATTGCAGAAACAAGATGATCCATAGATGATGCTTTTACTATCTCTTTTCTGAATTTATTTTCAAGGCCTTCTCCCATGCAGTGTATACGCGCCATTTCCTCGTTCCCACTTTTCATCAGCTCACCCTTTAACAACAAGAATGCACGTTCTTCAACTTGTCTGGGATTCTGTACTCTCACAAGCTCTGCCGCAGAATTATCAGGCATATATTCTCTCAAAACAGTTTCTCTCACAGCACCTTCACGTATCATCTCCCTTAAAACAGAAGCTCCTGCAAATCCAGCCAACTCATTGTATTCTCGATATCCCGAACCAAAACGTTTTACTACATGAGCCGTCACGGCATGTCCTTTTTCTCTCCAATATGATATCCTTTTCAAATATTCAATACCCAATATATTATTGGGTTCAGTCATAAGCGAGGCTTCATCCCTGCTCAGAATCCTCTCCACTCCCTTTTGGAAAGCTTTTACTGACGAATACCCCTTTTTCATTTCCAGCTGTCTGATCTCATTTATATTATCCTTATATTTTGAAAGTTTCTGTACAACAGCTTCCAGCCGGTGCAGATCTCCGCTTTCACTTCCAAAAGATATATGAGTAGCTCCTATACCAGTCAAAATATCTATTGCACCCGATGCAAAAACTTCTGCTCTTGAACATGCAAAAATAAATGGAAGTTCAAGAACAAGATCCACACCATTTTCCACAGCTATTCTGCTCCTGCTCCATTTATCTAATACGGCAGCTTCCCCTCTCTGTGTAAAACTGCCGCTCATTACAGCAACAGAATATTCTGCCCCTGTATTTTCCATGGATTTTTCAAGATGATATCTATGCCCGTTATGAAACGGATTGTATTCTGCTGTAATTCCTAAAATTCTCATAAATTAATCATAACACAAAGAGAGAAATAATAAAAGCCGCCGCTGCTGCAAATATACTATGTGTCAACTTACTTACAAACAAATACTTTATCGGAATTCCTGTTCCAGAAAGCATACTCATAGACTGCCCCAAAACAGAAAGCCCTCCCCATGACATTATCGCTGCAGAAAGTATACACTTCATTGACTCTGTCATAGACCCGCATTCCGCGACAGCTCCGCAGCCCACCGTCATTTCAAAAAATCCCTTTACAAGAGCTCTGACAGACTGACTCTCTACAAGAGAAAAACCACCGCACATATGAAGCAGATCTGTGATAAACATAAACATCACTATGTAAGCCAGCACTATTCCCAAAGATCTAAAAGACATGATTATAGCCTCTGTGAAAGATTCTTGTATTCCTCTTCCAGAAGAACCATTTCTTAAGGACGAAATCTCAATTGCAGGGTCTCTTCCCAAAATTCTGGTATAAAGAACACCATTAGCAAAAGCGCCTATATAATGCGCCACAGCTATTATTCCCCCCAACATACCTGAACCCAGCATACCTGCTCCTACAGCTCCTACCATGAAAGCCGGCCCGGAAGTGCTGCAGAAACTCATGAGGCGTTTAGCTTCCCTCATGGAAATTTCACCATCGCGTTTCAGATCACCTACTATTTTTGCTCCCATTGGATATCCTGAAAGTACACTCATAGCAAAAGGAAAAACACCTGATTTGAATAACCTTATAACACCTATATTCTGTAGAAAATTTGCACAGATAAAAAAAGGCAAAAGCGCAGGCAAAACATTACTTATCCACAGAGATATCCCTTTTCTCGCAGAATAAAGAGCTATCGTAGGAAATATTACCATCAGAATGCAGCATGCAGAAGTTATAAATCCTGCAACAAATATTCTTTTTTTGTTAAATTTAAAAATACTCATGATCTATTTATATTAATAAACCATGAGTATTATGTATCTATTATTGTTTACTGATCCTCTTCTTCGCTTTCAGCTGAAGGAGCCGGTATATCATCGGCATCCATCTGTGTCCTGTACGCCATATCTTTGAGTTCATCTCTATTGGCTGCCAAAGCAGAATTAATATCATCAAAAGCTTTCTCTATACTTGTAAACATTTCTCCGAAATATATGGAACTGAGATGTTCCATTTTCCCCTGAAAACTGTACAATATACTGTCAAGATAATCATATGTACCTATCTTAAGCTGTTTAGCAGTATTCTCTGTAACTCTCATCAGCTCATCGGCACGAAGCTTCGCTTTTACTGTTATATCGTTATTTTCCACCAAAGCATCCGCCTGTTTCTGAGCATCTTCTATTACCGCCTCATATTGAGTTCTGGCCTCGGCGATTATTCTCTCTCTTTCGTTTTTTATCCACTGAGCCTGCTGGATCTCATCCGGTAATTCGGCTCTTATTTCTCTGACTATTTCCAATAATTCCTGAGAGTCCACCATTATTTTTCCCGTAAGAGGAAATCCTGCGGCAGTGTCAACAATTTCTTCAATTTCTTCTAAAAGTTCTAAAACCCTCATATTATCCTCCTATTTATCGTCAGTTAGTTCTTTCATTCTTTCCAGTATCGCATCAGGAACCAGTCCGTCTATGGATCCTCCCAGTGAATATACTTCTTTTATCATACTTGAGCTTATAAAAGAATACTGCGGATCAGTCATAAGAAACACAGTTTCAACAGTTTCATGAAAAAGTCTTGCATTCATCTGAGCCATCTGAATCTCATATTCAAAATCCATAGTGGCTCTCAAGCCTCTGACAACTACATTAAAGCTGTTATCATTGACATAGTTGGCAAGCAGCCCAGAAAAACAATCAACCTTTACATTTCTAAGATGTTTAAGCGCATCTTCTATCATAAATTTTCTCTCTTCCAAAGAAAACACGCACTTTTTGGAAGGATTAACTATTATTCCGATGGTAAGCTCATCGTAAAGTTTAGCAGATCTCTCTATTATGTTCAAATGTCCGTTTGTAAGAGGATCAAAAGATCCAGTATACAAAGCCTTCGTTTTCATCTGTACTCCTCCCAGAAATTCCAATTAATTATATCACGAATCCAGCCTTCATTCAACAATATATTGACAACATAATAATACCGTATTTACGCTGTTTTAATTTTTTGAACCCAAAAAATTCGTCTGGAAGCGACTCTTCTTTTCTATGTTCGGCTACAATAACGCCTCCCTCTCTGAGAAGTTTCCTTTCAGCAATCATTTCAAAACAAACTCCCAAAAGATCCTCATCATAAGGAGGATCCAAAAGTATTATATCAAAAGGTTCAGATGCGTTCATAAGCAGTTTTTTGAAATCTCCTGCAGCAACTATCGCTCTATCCTGAGCTTTGCAATGAGCTATATTTTCTTTTATAAGTTTTATACTTTCCTTTGAATTATCTCCAAATATACAAATATCTGCTCCCCTGCTCAGCGCTTCTATGCCCAGATTCCCCGTTCCAGAAAACAAGTCAAGCACTCGGCTTGCATAAATCTTTTCCGTCAATATACTGAAAAGAGCCTCCTTCACTTTGTCTGTAGTAGGCCTTATAGAATAATCAGAAGGTGTTTTGAGCCTTCTTCCTTTATAATCTCCTGCAATTACACGCATATTAATCCTCCTGTAAGCTATTTTTTTTTAATTTTAGCATTAAAGTACCGATATATCTACAAAAATTGAAAAAGAGATATTTACTTTTAAGGCAAATATCTCCCTTTCCCATTAGTTTGCTTTTTAAATCTGCATTAACTTACTTATTTTCCTGCAAGCTGCTGTTCAGCCATTTCGACTAACTTCTTAGTCATATAGCCGCCAACGTAACCGTTCTGTCTAGCAGTTAAGTTTCCCTTATCTGCCTGGTCATAATTTGCAAGACCCAGCTCGTTAGCCACTTCAGTCTTTAAGTTCTTTAATGCTGGCTTTGCGCTAACATTCATTTTATCCTGTAATGACATTTAACCTCACCTCCTGTAGTAATAATTTAACCCGAGATGAAAAAAGTATTACATGCAATTATTTCATATATTTCCGTGATTTACCAAGCTACAAATCAAGTGTCAAATTTTCTCCGAAAAGCTTTGTTATCTTTCGTTTCAGGCCTTTATTTTCATCAGATTCCAATACAGGATCTTTTTCAAGAATAACTTTAGCCTCTTTTTTAGCATGCTCCATAATTTTTAAATGTCTGGAAAGGTCGGAAATATTCAGATCCGGAAGACCGTGCTGCCTCGTTCCGAATATTTCTCCCGGACCTCTGAGTTTAAGATCCTCTTCAGCAATGAAAAAACCATCTGAGGAAGCTTCCATGATCTCTCCTCTTTTTCTGGCAATTTCCGAATCTCCTTCAAAAATCAGAAAGCAGTAAGATTTATGCGGTCCTCTCCCGACTCTGCCCCGAAGCTGATGAAGCTGAGCCAGCCCAAATCTTTCTGCATTTTCCACCACGATAACAGTAGAATTAGGTACATTTATTCCAACCTCTATAACTACCGTAGCCACCAAAACATCTATGAGTCCATGATAAAACTCCTCCATAATGCGGTCTTTATCCTCTTGTCTCATAGCCCCGTGTATTAATGCAACATTATATTCTTTAAAACGTTTCGAAAGCTCTTCTGCCACTTTGTGAGCAGATCTCAGATCCATGACATCCGATTCCTCTATCAATGGCGTAACTACATATGCCTGTCTTCCGTCCGCTAACTGCTTTTCCACAAAATCGTAACAGTTATCACGTTTTTCATATCCTATGCTTCTGGTACTTATTTTCTGCCTTCCGGGAGGAAGTTCATCTATTACTGAAACATCAAGATCTCCGTAAAGAACTACTGAAAGCGTCCTTGGTATAGGAGTAGCGGTCATAACAAGAACATTAGGATTCCTGCCTTTTTCTTTCAGCTTTACTCTCTGCCTCACTCCGAATCTATGCTGTTCATCAGTTATTACAAGGCCGAGTCTTTTAAATTCCACATCAGGCTGTATAACAGCATGAGTTCCTATTATAATTTGAAAAGAGCCTTCTTTTATTTTCTCCAAAGTTGCTCTTTTATCTGCAGCTTTCATAGAACCTGTGAGAAATCCCACTTCTATTCCATGATATTTAAATGCCCTGCTTATACTTTCAAAATGCTGTCTTGCAAGTATTTCAGTAGGAGCCATCAAAACAGCCTGATATCCGCTTTTTACAGCCTTATACATAGCTATCTCAGCTACAGCTGTTTTTCCCGACCCTACGTCTCCTTGAACAAGACGGTTCATAACTTTCCCGCATTCAAGATCCTTTTCTATTTCTTTTATACATCTTTTCTGAGCTCCTGTAAGCGTATACGGCATAGAATTTATGTATTTTGAAATATCAGCCTTACATGAAAACGCTATACCGTTTTCCTCCTCTTTTATATTTTTTCTCGCCGCAAACAAACCGACCTGCAAAACCAATAACTCATCAAAAATAAGCCTGTATTTAGCCTCAAGAAGTTTCTGTTTTTCCTGAGGAAAATGTATATTGTTTAAAGCATATTCAAGGCTGCACAATCTATTGCTTTTTATAAAATCTTCTCCTAAAAAATCCTCAACTTTACTATAAAGATTTCTCACTTTATCCTGCCAGCTCCGCATTTCTCTTTGAGTAATCCCCTTAGTGAGAGGATATACAGGAAGTATCCCGCCATTCTCTTCAGATCCCTTTGAAAAATCAGGATGAATAAGCTGTATTTTTCCGAAATTTTCTTTAGCTTTACCATAAAAAATATAACTTTCTCCTATTTTAAAAGTATTTTGCAGATACCGGGCGTTAAAAAAAACAACTTCAATCATTCCTGTATCATCTGATACCAAAAGTTTTAGCAGTTGTTTTCTTCCGTACTTATATCTGTCATTTACTATCAGCTTCACTTCAGCTTTCACCACAACTGCTGCATCATCTTTTATATCGTGTATTTTGATTTGATTTCTGCGGTCTTCATAATCCCTTGGAAGAAAAAAAATAAGGTCCTCAAGGGTATTTATATTAAGTTTTTCCAGAGCTTCTGATTTTTTAGGACCTATTCCTTTAAGAAGAGTCACTTTATCATTCAACTGCATTTATCTGCTCACCTCTATATGTCTTTTGGCAATATTTTTTGAAAAGGTGCCTGTAACCGTAACAGTGACTCTTGCAGGCTTTTCGCCCATAAATTTTTCAAAATTTTCGTATATGCTATTTATTATTTCCCTCGTCACTTTTTTGATACTGACGCCGAAACGCACTGCTATATATACATTTATCCTGATTCCTTGATCGGTTTCATCTGCATGGATACATCCTGCTTCCTCATCATAAAGGTTCATCTTTGAGGCTAATCCCGGAACCACATTCATATATTTGCCTTTATAATTAAGAAGAATCACTCTGTCTCCCACATTCTTAACGCACTCCGTAACTATTTTGTTTATTATATTCTGTGAAAAATTAATATTACCTAATTGAGTTTTTATATTAAGCATGATGATCTCCTTTTATTATTTTTATTTTATCATAAACGATTATGTATGCACAATCTCAATCACGTTTTCATACAATGATCTAAGGTGAATCATTATGAATAAACAAAGTTATAAGTGCTGTCCGCCAAAAAAGAAAAGAAAAAAGAAAAACTGCAACGGAAAAAACAAAAAAATAGGTCTTATGATGCTTCTCTTAGGTGTTTTTACGGTGTTTCTTCTTGTGCTTCCGTTAAAATACTGGGTACTTCTGCTCAGTGCAGCTCTGATAGTGTTCGGTATAATGCTTCTAAAAAAAGAATAACGATTTTTCATTAACAATATCCGCATAAAAATAGCGCCCACTTAATGAGCGCTGATTTTCCAATTAGATGGCACGGTTTACTTTGCCTGATCTTAAACATCTTGTACATACTTTAGCTTTTCTGACTGTTCCGTCTTCTTCAACTCTTACAGTCTGAATATTTGCATTCCATTTTCTTCTCGTATGTCTGTTGGAATGGGATACATTGTTTCCTGAAACCTGTCCTTTTCCGCAAATTTCACACTTTCTTGACATCTGCCGCACCTCCTTATACATTTGGTATCTAAAAGCTTACGCAACTTTTTCACTCAATCTCGTTCAAATCCAAAAGTTTACTGACAGACTCGAACATATGACATTATAGCATAGCAAAAACCCAAACACAAGAACTTTTTATGACCTACCCAAAACTTGTTTTTGGCACGTAGGTCAAACGCCAAAATTGCATCGCTTTAGCCGTGATACAATTCTTCTGCGAATATAATTTCCCAAAACAGAAATTAATTCTATAAATCATAATACATATCAAACTCCATAGGCGTCGGCATCTGTGTATGCTTCTTCGTATCAGCTCGTTTATTTTCAAGCCAAAGCTCAATAAGTCTTTCAGGAAATACTCCGCTTTCTGTCAGGAATTCATTATCCTTTTCCAGCTCATCAAGTGCTTCGTCAAGAGTCTTTGGAAGGCTCTTAATCTTAACTTTATCCTGATCGCTTAAAGTATACAGATTAAAGTCATACGGACCAAATCCTGCTTCAACAGGATCCATCTTATTCTTAATACCATCAATACCCGCCATTAGGATAGCTGCATATGCATAATACGGATTACATGTTCCATCGGGATTTCTGACCTCAAATCTTTTCTTGTCAGGGTCCTTGGCATATGCAGGTATACGGATAACGGAGCTTCTGTTAGCTGTGGCAAAACCTATGGTAACAGGAGCCTCATATCCCGGCACAAGTCTTTTGAAAGAGTTGGTGCTTGGATTTGTAAATGCACAGAGAGCCTTTATATGCTTGAGGATACCGCCCATGAAATACATCGCTGTATCCGAAAGCTGCGAATACCCGTTTTCATCATAAAACAGTGGCTTTCCATCTTTAAAAAGCTGCATGTGGATATGCATTCCATTTCCAGCTTCATCATAAAGCGGCTTCGGCATAAATGTAGCTGTTCTTCCCTCAGCTATAGCCTGATTCTTTATTAAATATTTAGTCATCATGGTCTTGTCGGCCATTTCAGTAACGCTGCCGAACTCGACTTCGATTTCCAGCTGTCCCGGACCGCCTACCTCGTGATGGTGATATTTTACCTTGATTCCCTGATTTTCCATCAGCATAGTGACTCTGCTTCTAAAATCATAAAGAACATCCTGAGGGGGCGCCATATGATAACCTCCTTTATGAGGCATTTTATACCCCAGATTATCTTCTTCATCATTCTTGTTCCAGTCTGCCTGACCTGCGTCAATTTTAAACCCCGACTGATGAGGCTCCGTCGAATAACTTATATGGTCGAATACGTGAAACTCAAATTCCGGTCCGATAATCATTTCGTCTGCAATTCCTGTGTTTTTAAGGTACTCCTCGGCATGCTTAGCAACATTTCTCGGGTCCTGGTCAAAACGATAATTTTCAGGAACACTGATAACGTATACGTCTCCGATCATTGCCAGTGTAGGAATCTCCATAAACGGATCTATATATGCAGTGGAAAGGTCCGGCACGAATACCATATCGCTCTTTTCAACAGGCGCGAATCCATAATTGCTTCCGTCAAAGCCTATACCGTTTCTCAAGGTATCCTCATCGAATCTATCTGCCGGTATCGTAAGATGTCTCCATCTTCCGTTAAGATCGATCATCATAAAATCAACCATTTTGATATCTTCTTCCTCAATAAATTTCTTGGCTTCCTCTAATGATTTAAACATTTATTTTCTCCTTTTTAAAATTAGTCTGAATCTTCAGTAAAACATATCTACATTAGAGTATATATTTGTTCTTAAAGTCTTGTCAATCATTAATATTCTTCATCTGTCAACAAAAAAATACAGTCCGCATATCTAAACTAATGCGAACTGTATTTTTTCATTTCCATAAAACGATCCTGCCGGCTGCTTTGGTTTTATTCATATCAATTATCCGTTGATTGCTGCTTCCTCTGAACTGAAGAGTAAGATCTTTAAGTTCATTTATAAATGGTCCATCTATAAGTATATCCGTAAGCTCCAAAAGCCTTCTGATATGCTCATCTTCCACAGCCATTTCCATCAGTCTCTCATATGTGTATCCACTGAAAACCGTCAGAGAAAGATCTCTTTCCTTTACTCGCTTTGCCATATGTCCGAAAGCCTCGGCCTGACAGAACGGTTCTCCTCCCGAAAAAGTAATTCCTGCAAGAAGAGGATCCTTGTCAATTTCATCCATAAGTCTGTCGATATTACACAGAAACCCTCCCGAAAAATCATGAGTCTCAGGATTATGACAATAAGGACAGTTATGAGGACATCCCTGACAAAATACAGTAAACCGTATTCCAGGGCCGTCAACTATAGACTCTCTGACTATACCTGCCAGTTTAAGAGAATAAGAACTGCTCATTAAAGAGTCTCCATTTCCGAATCCAGACTGTGCTTCACCCGATCTTTTTCCTCAGAAGTTTTGGCATCATTCCAATTATCCATAGTTCCTACCAAATATCCTGTAATACGTCTGATTCTCTCAAAGCCCTGATCACCATCATCCTCAGTTCTATGACAGCAAGGGCATTCATTATCTATAATTCCGGTATATCCGCATACCGGATCTCTATCCACAGGATGATTTATCGAGCCATATCCTACCCCGCTTTCCTTCATACATCTTACAACCTGCTCAAAAGCATCCAAGTTTTTGCATGGATCACCATCAAGTTCTACATACGTTATATGTCCGGCATTAGTAAGTGCGTGATATGGAGCTTCAAGCTTTATTTTATCAAAAGCATTTATATGGTAATAAACAGGTATATGGAACGAATTGGTATAATAATCCCTGTCTGTTACGCCTTCTATAACACCATATTTGGCTCTGTCTATTCTCACAAATCTTCCCGACAGGCCTTCTGCGGGCGTGGCGATAAGTGTATAATTAAATCCTGTTTTCTGTGACTCTTCATCCATTTTTTTTCTCATAAAGCCTATTATTTCAAGTCCCAGACTCTGAGCCTCCTGACTTTCTCCGTGATGAACGCCTAAAAGTGCTTTGAGACATTCCGCCAATCCTATGAATCCTACAGTAAGAGTACCGTGCTTAAGAACTTCAGCTACAGAATCTTCAGGCTTAAGATTATCAGAATCTATCCAGATGCCTTGACCCATCAAGAAAGGATAATTTTTTACCTTCTTTGAAGCCTGTATCTTATATCTCTCCATAAGCTGGTCTATACACAAATCCACTTTTCTCTCAAGTTCATCAAAAAACCAATCTATATCTCCATGTGCTTTTATGGCTATTCTCGGAAGATTAACAGATGTAAAACTTAAATTGCCTCTTCCTCCTACGATCTGCCTTGAAGGATCATGAACATTTCCGATAACTCTCGTTCTGCAGCCCATATAAGCCACCTCTGTATTAGGATCTCCCTCATGATAGTACTGAAGATTATACGGAGCATCAATAAATGAAAAATTAGGAAAAAGCCTTTTAGCTGAAACTCTGCACGCCAGCTTGAACATGTCATAATTAGGATCTCCGGGATTATAGTTGATACCTTCTTTTATCTTAAAAATATGTATAGGGAATATTGCAGTCTCGCCATTTCCCAAACCAGCCTCCGTGGCAAGCATTATATTTTCAATGATCATCCTGCCTTCAGGAGATGTATCAGTACCATAATTGATGGACGAAAACGGTATCTGCGCTCCGGCCCTTGAATGCATAGTATTAAGATTATGTACGAAAGCTTCCATAGCTTGATATGTGGCTCTCTTTATCTCTTCATTAGCATACTTTGTGGCCTTTTTCTGAAGCTTGTCTATAAATTTTTCATCTATTATTTCTTTGAGATGTTCACGTTCTGTTTCTTTATATCCGTTATCATCAGCCAATATAGGGAAAATATCATTTTCTTCCATTATTTTGGCACCTATGGCTTTTGCCTGTTCCACTCCATCTTCTATATCAAAAAGAAGATTCAGCATTTTCCCCAGGTTTGTCCAGTAAAGTTTTCTGAATGTTTTCTTTACACCGTTGGCCATACCGTAATCAAAATCAGGTATACTCTGACCTCCGTGCTGATCATTCTGGTTCGACTGTATTGCTATACAAGCAAGTGCAGCATAACTCTGAATATCATTAGGCTCTCTTAAAAATCCATGGCCTGTGGAAAAGCCTCCTTTAAAAAGTTTTTCTATATCTATCTGACAACATGTAGTGGTCAAGGTGAGAAAATCCATATCGTGAATATGTATATCTCCTTCTCTGTGAGCTTTGGCATGTTCAGGTTTAAGTACGAACATTTCATAAAACTGCTTGGCGCCCTCCGAACCGTATTTAAGCATGGTTCCCATAGCAGTATCACCATCTATATTAGCATTTTCTCGTTTCGTATCATTATCTTTGGCTTCTTTAAAAGTAAGATCCTCATAGATTTTCATAAGCCTCGTATTCATATCTCTTACTCTTGTACGCTCTGCCCTGTAAAGGATAAACTCTTTAGCCGTTCTTGCATGACCGTTTTCGATCAGTACTTTCTCTACGGCATCCTGTATCTGCTCCACCGTAGGTATCTCATTATGACATATCTCCACAAGATAGACTTCCACCTGTCTGGCAAGAAATCTGGCCATATCATGATCTCTTCCTCCCAGTACCTGAGCAGCCTTATATATGGCATCGGCAATCTTGTCTACATCAAAATCAACTGTCCTCCCGTCTCTTTTGATTATCTGTTTTATCTGTTCCATTATGCTCCCCCTCACTAACCACTATATATTGTTGTTGTTTAATTCCAAGAATAAATTATACACAAAATACAGAATCAGTCAATATGAAATCAAATAATTTTATTGTACTTTTTCAAAGCCAAGAAAATTTCTAAAAATCAATTTTTTGCCTTAAACGGCAAATCCATTGCACTGAAAAGCCTCCGCTGTTAGGCAGAGGCTTTTAATTTACATAAAACAAATTTAAGAAAACCCGTATTATTTACCCATTCCCTTTTTCATATCAATCCTTATCCCCGAAAAATTCAGAACGAAGCATAGACATGAGATGAAGATCATAATATTTTCCGTCTTTTTTCGTAGCATTTCTTGCAACGCCTTCTTTCTCAAAGCCAAGACTCTCATATAAAGTATACGCTCTCTTATTACCCGTATAATAATCCAACGTGACACGTTCCATATGAAGGAAAGTGAAACAATATTCAAGCAGTTCATTCATAATCTCTCTGGCAACGCCTTTTCCCCAGAACTGCGTCTCCCCTATATAAAATTTAGTAATATCCAGCGAATCAGAATGAGTATCAATCTTAGAAATAAATATTCTGCCTATAGGTTTGCCGCTCTCGCGGTCTACTATCGTAAAGTCCAGTTTCTCCCTGCTGAATTTATTATAAATAGCCTCAGTCACCACATCCTCATAGCTTCGATTTTCATCAAAAGTAAGATATTTTGTTACTTCAGGATCATTCTCCCATTTTACAAAATATTCGTAATCATCAAATTCAGTTTCTCTTATCAAGAAATTCTCAGTTTCCATTCTTCTCTCCTTTAACAGGTTTTTAAAGATTCATCGAATCTCTACAATTTATTTTTCTCATGTGTTATTATATTATTATATTAGAAATGATAATAACAAACAAGGAGAAATATAGGCCATGAAAAGATATTTATTGCTGATGATACCATTAATTTTAATTTTAACTTTATTTTTAGGCAGCTGTTCATTGGGAGAAATGACAAGAGAAAATGAACTCAAAACTGCGATGGAAAGTACATATGAAGAACTTGATTCAACATTCTCCGGCGATTCAGGAAAATATTCCTTAGTTGCCGAATATCTGAAATCGTGGGCAAACAAAAATGATATAGAAATCACCGAAAACAATAAGAATCATATGGTAATGATCAATCCTGCCACTGATGGATATAAAGATGCGCAAACAACAGTATTTCAATGCGCGGTAAAAACAAATGATTTTAATAATTCAATGCAGACTCTCTCTACTGCGCTAACTGCCCTTTTAGGTCCTGAAAAGCATGGCAAACTGACATTGATCATAACAGAAAACAACGACGGGCAGTTTACAGGAGCTGAATCGGTAGATTCCAAATATTACAAATGTGATAATTTTATAAATTTGGAACGAAGTGATGATATTCAGCTTTACACCTCAGGAGCTTATGAGATGAGCAGTACTATGACTTCATCTATAGAAACTGCATCTCCTTCCTACTCTCATGCTTACGCGATAACTATGTCTATATCCGGATACCACGACCCCTTCGATTTTGACAGACATTATCCTAATCCCATTGAAACAATAGGAAGTCTTTTGGCAACAGAAAAAAGCTCGGGTCAGCTTTTTCATCTGGCATCTTTTGAATGCGAGTCCACAAGCAGCTATACCCCTACTTCAGCAACTGCTGTAGTAGTAATAGACAGCAATGACATCGAAAGCTTTGAAAAAAAATTTGATAAATCCTATAACAGTGTAAAAAACAAATTGGAAAAGCTCAATGATAATTTCGTATATACATTTACAGAAACATCAATGCCGGAAACTGTAATGAGCAGTCAAACCAGCGACAGCATTATAAGTCTCATGTATACCCTTCAAACAGGTACATATCTACAGGATGAAGAAAGCGGCGAAATCATTTCTGCATCAGATATATCTTCTGTAACTACAGCAGAAGGAACATTTAAGCTCACTATGATTTCACGAAGCCTTGAAGAAAACGTCCTCAGCGATATGTCATCTGAATTTCTTACTACTTCAGGGTTATGTAATATATCATATGAAGCATCTGAACCTCAAAAAACATGGTCCTCTGACAGCAAAAAAGGACCCGCTGCCTTTTTATCTAAAGCATTAGGTTCCGAAGACTCAATAATTCCTGCTACTCTCGAAAACAGTGAATGTGGTGTTTTCGCATCAAAACAGGATCTCAACATGGTATCATACAGATTCAACGTGCATCACAGCGATGCTGCACTTATGAATATAATACATTTTGTCGAAAGTTTAACAGAACTTTCATAATCAAAAAATGCAAAAGTATCCTTTACTGTCTTTATCCTATTCCAAATGACACAAAAAATACCGGGTATATTTCATGCCCGGTATTTTTCATCAATATCAAATTTCCTGCTATTTCACATGTACAAAATTGGATGTAGCGGATGCAAGAGCCTTGCCGTTGCCTTCATCATAAGCAGTCGCTCTAACCCTTACAAGAGATCTTCCTAAATGTATTATTTCTGTTTTCACTATATATGAATCTCCCAAAAACGGTCTGATAAAACTAACGCTTAAATCTGCTGTAGACACTCCTTCAGAATCCGAATAAGCAAGGACAGTCATCCCCATCGCCGTATCAAACATCGCCGATATTGCTCCTCCGTGTATCTCCCCGCGTTCATTCCTCTCCCAATCTTTTCTGACGAATCTTATTTGAGCTGATAAATTATCTTCATCATATCCGTAAGGTTCAGGAGACAGTAATGAATTCATATTTACTGTTTTATTATTTCTTATCTCTTTTGTTATGTCTTCCATTCTTTCCCGTACTTTATCTTTTGATTGCATAACTTTACCTCCATTCCTATATATTCTACAACGTTAAAGACAAATTGTCTCTATATAATATTTTAAAAAACGAAGGAATATTTTCCGCATATATCCCCAAAATATCCGTGAGCTTCACCACATGCTTCTATACGTGTGACTGTACAGCTATTACTACATCCTCGGCATTCTATTTCCTTAAGCTCAATATCAGCGGATCCTGTCTCAAAGCCTTTGAAACATGTAATGCCTCTGTCCTTATCCTTTGCTAAAAGAGCTGCTCCGAAAGCTCCCATTATTTTATGTTCCCAAGGTACGAAAATCTCACATCCAAGTATTTCTTCAAATGCTCTTTTCATTCCTCTATTGGCAGCTACACCTCCCTGGAAACAGATTTTGGGCTTTATTTTCTTTCCTTTAGCAACATTTGACATATATGAAACAGCTAAAGCTTTGCACATTCCTGCCATAAGCTCTCCATCCCTTATCCCCATCTGTTGTTTATGGATTATATCAGATTCAGCAAATACTGCGCAGCGTCCCGCTATAGAAACGCTTTTTTCGGCATCTGCAGCCATATCTCCCAGTTCTTCTATGGTCACTCCCATCCGCCCGGCTTGTCTGTCAAGAAAAGATCCTGTTCCGGCAGCACACACAGTATTCATAGCAAAATCAGAAACCATGCCATCTTCCATAATTATGATTTTGGAATCTTGCCCTCCTATTTCTATCACTGTTCTGATTTCAGGGTCTACTTGAGCTACAGCCCTTGCATGTGATGTTATCTCATTTTTTACTACATCTCCTCCTGCCAAAGCAGACCCGAGATATCGCCCGCTACCTGTAACCCCCACACCCGCTATATCATTCGAAACATATTTTTTTCCCAGTCTGCGAAGTCCGTCCTTAACGGCTTCCACCGGCCTGCTTTTAGTCTTAAGATACAGCGATTCTGCAACTGATGAATTCTCATCCACCAATACCAGATCGGTACTTATTGAACCTATGTCTATTCCCAGCCAGTACATGTTTTCTCCTTTCCAGCATATCAACAAAAGCCTCTATTCTAGTTTGATACCCTGCATCTGCTTTCATTTCATCATATATAAGATGGAGTATCTTATTATCCTGTTTATCCTGAATTCCTTCACAAAAAGCTTTCGCCACTATTTCAGGCATACAGCCCGCAGGCATTATCTTTATCACTCCGTCAAAGGAACCGCTGTTCATTATCTTTGATACAGTCTGCCTTCCATATCCTCCGATATTACATGGGATCCCATATTTTTTCCCGAATATTGATGATACTGAATCAGGAAAAATAATATCTGACAATGTGTGTCGTATCCACCATGAAATATTTAAATGTCTTTTTACACTGCATCCCAACCTGATAAGCCTTTCCTCAAGCCTTCCATTTGCTTCTTCTTCTATAGAAGTATATATCTCACCTGTTATCAAAACCTTCACAGGATCAGCTTCAGGATTTTTCTTCAGACCTTTCAGACGTCTGTATGAATTTTCTATGATACGAAAACCATCATAAAAGTTCTCGGCATTTTTCATTTTCTCCTCTATTTCACGTAGAAGTTCCGCAGCTTCATAAGGTTTGTCAAGATATCCCGCGGTCTTTTCTATTTTTGTTCTCAGAGTGTCAAGTTTAAAGATCAATTTAAGACCGCAGAAAATATTCCTTGCCAATTTAATAGCAGTAAACTCTGAAGATTCCAAAACACTATATTCTTTCAGCGCAGAAAGCCGCTTTAAAAATTCACGTCTTCCTATTACAGCCGGCGAATCTAGGAGAATCCATTTACACAGATAACCATTCTTATCAAGGGTATCCATCATCAGCTGACAGTATTCTCCCAATCTGCATGGCCCGCATGTGGCTGCCATCACTACAGTATCAGCTCCCATATCATAAGCTCTCTTCAAATTTCCCACCATATATTTAAAGGGAAGACACATTTCTTCCGGGGATATTTCTATACCGGCCTGCAGTGTTTCTTCATCATTATCAGGCGGAACTATATAGGAAATACCAAACTCATTGAAAAGCAATTTGACAATGCAGGACATCGGACCCATATGAGGAAACGTTATCATCATGCAGACCTCCTTTTATCAAGAAGATCAGAAAATGCCTCCAGCCTTGTCTGTAAACCTGCCTGACCTCTGTGCTCATCCAGCTTCAACATCATCATTGGGATTTCCTTTAAGTGCGTTTTCAATATCTCTGAGATCAATGAATCTATCCCACAAGAAAAAGAAGATAGATATATTATACCGTCTACATTGTTTTTCAGCTCCATAGCAGTACCTACGATTCTTACAAAAGCTTCCCAGAAAGGTTTTTTCTCAAGATCTAAACGTTTTACTGCTTCTTCACGTCTGCTCTGAGTCAGTTCACTTCCCGTAACTGCACTGATAGCCAGATCGTCCAGTTTTTTCATAATGTCACAATTTGCAAATTTATCATATACATTATAACAATGCCCTAGAACTAAAACTTTTTTAGTATTAGGCAGCAGTATCTCTCCTTCTCTGGGAGGATCAGGCATAAATTCCCATGCAGCTTCTACATGACTTTTTTTGACACCGAGTGTTACTTTCATCTGATCTCCATAGGCTTTCTCAAAATTACGTTCAAATATATCTCTTTTTATGCCGAGCTTTTTAAACATATGACGAAGAGCTTTCTTAGCCTTATTCTTATTATTAAAATATATCGGTTCTGTTACAAGTAGTTTTTTCCCTTCAGTTATCCGGGACGAAAGCTCCGGCAATCCCAGCAGCTTAGGACACAGCCAGCCACCGCTATGATCCTTCATCACTCTTAAAATAAGTACTTTGTCGCACTGACTGCATAAAGTTTCCACTTGCCCGACAAAAAGTTTTACAGGAAGGCACGCCTCATCAACAGTCAAACGTCCTCCTATTTTCAGCGTACTCTCATTATTTTCCTGTCCTGAGATAATAGTGACATCAGTATCCTGAAACAGTTTGTTTATAAAAGAAACATACTCATAATAAAAAAAACCTCTTGGTATTCCCAATAACATAAAAAAACCTCCTGCCAAATCTATACAAATAGTTTTGACAAAAGAGGTATTTTCTATTCTATCACCTGATACATAGTTGCTGCATCTTCTTTTCTGCACGAGTCTTTTAGCTCTGCCACCTTTATCCTCAGACTTCCGTTTCCGAACTGTATATAAATCTCATCGCCTATCTTTACCTCTGTTCCCGGTTTAGCTATCTTTCCGTTGACTGTTATCCTGCCTTGCTCACATGCTTCTTTGGCAACCGTTCGTCTTTTGATGACCCGTGAGTTTTTTAAAAATTTATCTACTCTCATGAATCCTCCTTAATACAAAAGAAAAGGGTAAATAACTTTACCCTTTGTAACTTTCTGTTCTATTTATTTACTGCGTCCTTAAGAGCCTTTCCTGCTTTGAATACAGGCGCTTTTGAAGCAGCAATTTTTATAACTTCTCCCGGTTTTCTCGGATTTCTTCCCTGTCTTGCTTTTCTCTCACGGACTTCAAAAGTTCCGAAACCTATAAGCTGAACCTTTTCGCCTTTTACTAAAGAGCTCTCTACACTTGAAACAAAAGCATTAACGGCTAATTCAGCATCCTTTTTCGTAAAACCAGTCTTCTCTGCCACTGCAGCTACTAATTCCGCTTTATTCATCAATAAATCCTCCTTAAAATTAATAACATATCACATTTTAGTATTCCAAATACTCATTCAGGCACACATAATAATTACCATTAATCTTTGCCTGTGTTCTATTGTCCCATCTTTCAATAGTTTTGTCAAGCCGTTTTGACGCAAAGAACTCTGTTTTTTGTTTAAATATCAACGTTTTTATGGATCTACCACAACCTGAGTTTATCGCATATGGAAACTAATTTTCTTCCCATTGAAATATTCATCATTTCTTCTCTGAGGATAGTTTTTGTCCTTAATACCATAAGTCCATAAACCACTACTCCAACCAATATGGCTACTAACGTAGACAACCCGTTGCTTGATGTTACTGCATACAGCCCTTTATATCCCAATACAACTATCACACCCATAACAACGGCGGATATCAAAGGTTTTAAAACAGTCAGACTCAAAGAGAATCTCACTCCGCTGTACTTCTTCACAGCTATGAGATCCAATATCATAGCTATCAAATAGGCTGCTGCAGAGCCTATTGCCGCACCTTTGACATTTACAGACGGAACTGCAGTCAGCGTCCACGTAACGATAAATTTTACGACTACTCCAATAAAAAGGTTTATAACAGGTAAATGTTGTTTTCCTATTCCCTGAAGAGCACCTGTCATAGTTGTTATTATAGCCAAAAATACGAAGCCTATCGAAAATATTTGCAAACATGGCGCTGCTCCCACAGCACTTGCCTTTTGTGATGAATAAAGCAATGTAAGAATAGGTTCTGAAAGAACAAACATTCCTATAGCCGCAGGAAAAGCTATAATGGTAGTCATTCTGAGCCCCAATGAGATGTGGCTATGAAGCTCCTTTTTATTGCCAACTCTGTTTGCGGCGGAAACCATCGGCACCAGACTCATTACTATAGCTGTCATAAATACCTGAGGGAACTGTGTTATAGGTGAAGCAAACCCAGTAAGCTGCCCATAAAGGCTCTCTGCGGCAACTTCATCCCATCCAGATGACAAAAGCCGTGTCTGTACTATTCCCGCATCTATAAGATTTACTATTGGCATTATAGCCGCACCTATGGTGATAGGAATTGCTATAACAGCAATCTTTTTCAAAATAGCTCTCGCAGACTCTCTCTCAGTCGTCCTGTCATTTCTTATCCTTCTTTTTATATTCTTTCTTGAAATCACATAGACAATCAACATTACAGCAAGACCTCCTATAGATCCTGCAGAGGCTCCGAAACATCCTCCCGCAGCGCCTCTCTGTTCAGGAGTGAACCCAAGCATTCCATACTCGCTACCCATAAGAATCCAAGCCAAAGCTAAACCGAAACATACTCTGAAAGTCTGTTCCGCTACTTCTGATATGGCTGTAGGAGCCATTTCCTGCATTCCTTGAAAGTATCCTCTGTAAGATGACATTATAGGAACAAGAAGCAGAGCTACAGAAGTTGCTCTCATAGACAGTGCTGATCCGGGAATATTTATAAGATCAGCTATCAGATCGCTGAAAAAGAACAGTATAAGAAATCCTATGATTCCCATTATCATCATCAGTGCTCTCGATAATCTGAATACACGTTCAGCTTCTCTGAACTGTCCGACTGCGTACCGTTCAGACACCATCTTCGAAATAGCCACAGGAAGCCCTGCCGTAGCAAATACCAACAGAAAACTGTATAATGAATAAGCCGGAGAATAATTGGCCATTCCCACAGAACCAATGAAGTTAGCTAATGGTATTCTGAAAACAGCGCCCAGTATCTTAACCACAATTCCCGCAACAGCCATAACTGCTGCGCCTCTTAATAACGATTTTTTAGTCATAATCAAAGCCTTTCAAGTATTCTTTCAGTTGCTTTTTCAACCTGAGATATGGTTTTCTCTATATCTATCGTACTGTATTCACCTTTTTCATACAATACTTTACCGTCTACTAATGTCATGATGACATCACTTCCTGAATTAGAATATACCAAATTGTTGATGAGATTGTGAACAGGATGCATATTAGGCCCGGAAATATCGACAACAATAAGATCTGCCTTGTTTCCAAGCTTCAAAGCTCCGCTGTCCATTCTTCCCTGAGCCCGGGCCCCTCCTAAAGTTGCAGCTTTCAAAGCATCTTCGGCAGTAACTGCGGTAGGATCATTTGATATTGTCTTACATCCTATTGCCATAGTCTTTATCTCTTCCATAAAATTCAGACTGTTATTACTGGCAACACTATCTGTTCCTATAGCAAGATTTATTCCCTTATCTATAACTTTCTGTACATTACATATGCCGCTGGCCAGTTTCATGTTACTTACAGGATTAGTGGCCACTGTAACACCTTTTTTTCTGAATATATCAAGATCATCATCATCTGAATAAACACAATGCGCGGCTACTGCAGGCACATTAAATATTCCCATCTTCTCAAGATACGCCGCTGGCGTCATACCATGACGTTTTATACATTCTTCATGCTCAATCTTAGTCTCAGATACATGCACCTGCATATTGACATTCTGCAAAGATCCGGCATAATCAGCCAGCGCCGCAGCAGTATCAGGGTTAGATGTATACTCAGCATGGAGACTCATATCCACCTTTATTCTTCCATCAGCAGCATTATTAAAATCCCTGAAAAAGCGTTTCATCTCTTCAAAGCTTTCAAGCTCATTTACACTAATACCTGCCGGATTAGCTATTGAACGGGATATATTATTTTTTGTCTGACTGTCCATCACAGCCTTCGCCATATCATCGCAGAAATAATACATATCGCTTGTAGAAACTATTCCGAATCTGAGGGATTCAGCCATAGCAAGCATTGTTCCCCAATATACGGCCTCTCCGTAAAGCTTATCTTCAAAAGGAAATATTTTCTTTGTCAACCAATCCTGCAAAATCATATTCTCCCCATACCCTCGCATAAGCGTCATTGGAGAATGTGCATGAGCATTAAAAAAGCCGCTCATAAGAAGTTTTCCTTTTCCATCCACCTCACGCCCGTGATATTCCTGCGGTGGCTCACTTCCAATATACGATATTCTATCTTCTGTTATTAACACATATCGGTTTTTTTCTATCTTTAATTTCTCATTCAATACAGTAATATTATTGAATAACATAACTGATATTCCTTTCCTGTTTACATAAGCGGAGCAACTAATCTTAAAGCCCGTCCCAATATTTTATAAAACAAATTATATTCTCTGCAGTTTTGAGGAGATATCCTTTCACATTTTTCTAATGTCACCTGAAAATCAGCCTCTATATCTCTTATCACCGGATTTCTCCAAATATATGCCGCACATTCAAAATGAAGATAAAGACTTCTGAAATCAAGATTTATCGTACCTACTACACCCTTCTCATCATCACTTGTAAAAACTTTAGCATGAACAAATCCCGGCGTATACTCATATATTTCCACACCCTCTGCAATCAATTCCATATAATGAGTCCTTGCAAGCCAGTATGCGTATTTTTTATCCGGTATATGAGGAAGAACTATCTTCACATCTACCCCTCTCTGGGCAGCAAATATTATAGCGTTTAACAATTCCTCATCAAGAATCAGATACGGTGTCATGATATGCACATAATCCTTTGCTGTATTCAATATATCCAGATAAACCTTCTCTCCCACCTCTTCGTTATCAAAAGGGCTGTCACCATAAGGAACTATATATCCCCCGTTTCTCATAGAAGGTTCCAAACGATCATTTCCCATATACATATATCGCCCGTAATTCTCACATTCAGTCTCTGTTATATTCCACATCTGCAGGAACATAAGAGTAAAATTATTGACCGCTTTGCCCTTCACCATAATAGCAGTATCTTTCCAGTGACCGAAACGCACTTTTTCATTTATATATTCATCTGCCAGATTTATCCCGCCTGTGAAGGCTGTATGACCATCTATTACCAATATTTTTCTATGATCTCTGTTATTCTGATGAGTAGTAAGAAACGGCATCATCGGCGAGAAAATCTTACATTTTATTCCCAGCGCTTCCATCCTTTTATTATAATTCTTGGGTAACAGCGATAACGTACAGGTACCGTCATACATAAATCTTACTTCTACACCTTCTCGAACTTTACGTGTTAGAATCTCTAAAACAGTGTTCCACATATGACCGCGCTCTACGATAAAATACTCAAGAAAAATAAAGTCTTTTGCCCTCTCCAGCTGATATATCATCTCTTTAAACTTATCCTCTCCCAAAGGAAAATATTTTACACTCGCATTGCCATATGCCGGATAATTCCCTTTATCATGTATATATCTCAGCAAGCCTGCTTCCGGCTTTGATGTCTCATACACTCTCTCCAACACCGCCGCATCAGGACTCAGAAAAACTTTCTCTTCCTCTATCAGCTCGCGTACACGTCTGGAAATAAATCTCGTGCCCGGCTGAAGTTTAGTATATATATAAAAAGCAACTCCCACTATTGGTACTACCAATATAAAAATTATCCACATCAGCTTAAAACTGCTATTCTGTTTTACATTCAAAATATACATTAATATCATAACAGCTAAAAAGCCTGACATATAGTTCAGCATCAACACTTGTCTGCCGAGTATAACGAACCCGCCAAAAAGTACCAATGCCTGTATGAAAAGCAACAATACCAACATTGTTGTCCGCCCGAATACGATTTTCCACAAGCCTCTCAATTTACGCATAAATTTCCTGATTTCTCCTATTTTTTATCTAAAACATATTCTCAAAAAAACACAGCTATTAAAATGTTACTTCATGAAACACTAAAAGTCAAAGACTTTCACATGTATATTTAACCAACTTTTACAAACAATATCCTTATAGAAAACATACTGGAGGAAATTAAATGAAAGCAACCGGAATAGTAAGAAGAATAGATGATCTGGGAAGAGTAGTCGTTCCAAAGGAAATAAGAAAAATACTCAGAATACGCGAAGGTGATCCTCTTGAGATCTACACCGGCACTACAGGAGAAGTGATTTTAAAGAAATATTCTCCCATCAGTGAACTGGGACAGATCGCGGAAGGCTTCGCGGAATCTGCTGCTTCTGTTTTAGGACTTCCTGTTTTGGTCTCTGATACAGATCGTTTTGTAGCCGTTTCAGGACTGAAGCAAAAGGACTATATAAACAAAGCTATCGATGAAGATCTGGACGATATAATACAGAAAAAAAGCAAATATGAAACCAATACAAAGGTAGTGATCCCGATACTGTCAAACGGTGATCCTATCGGATCGGTTACTATCCTTCCGCCTGAAGGCAAAGTTCTAAGTGATCTTGAGATAAAAACTGCCGAGCTTGGCGCAGGCTTTCTTGCAAAACAAATGGAGAACTGATATAAAAAACACATTCAGTTAAAAACGGGGCTTACGCAGTTTCAGATCTTACTGCGAAGCCCCGTTCGTACATTCTATAAAAAACTATTCTTCAAGATAAGATATATACGGAAGATTCCTGTATTTTTGATCATAATCCAGACCATATCCTACAATAAATCTATCATCTACTGTAAAACCTATGTAATCAACATCTATCTCAACTCGTCTCCCCTCGGGTTTATCCAGCAGTGTACATATTTTTACTGTCTTGGCATCACGGTTTTCAAAATATCCTTTTAAATAGTTAAGTGTAGTTCCCGAATCGACAATATCTTCTATTATTATCACATTCTTGCCTTCTATATCAGTGTCCAGATCCTTGTTGATCTTAACGATTCCCGATGATTTGGTTGATGATCCGTAACTGCTGACAGACATAAAATCTATAACCATATCCAAATCAACATTTTTCATTATATCTACCATCCACATGACAGCACCTCTCAGTATTCCTACCAAAACAATCTGCTGTCCGCAGAAATCTTTTTCTATCTCTCTCGCTATTTCTGCCGCCCTTTTACTGATCTGTTCCTGCGTTATCATAACATTCCCTACAGTATCATTTGACATCTGAATTATCTCCTTTATGTTTCTCCGCTTTGCCTTCGTTTACTTCATATTCTACATCATCAACAAACGTTTTTCCACGATATTTTTTTGACAGATCCTTTGATTTTCCTCCAAGCCAGTATTTATCAAGTTCACTTCTAAGATACCACAGTATGAATATCCAAAGAGCCAGATCATCCACCCATGCTATGGGAAACAGTACGATAGGTATCAGATCTATAGGCAGAAATAAATATATTATCCCGAAAACTATCAAAGCTTTTTTTCTCTTTGGCACGGATTTATCAGCCATCATGAATTTAATAGCTTTTATCCTTTTAATAAGCACTCTGATTCCAAAATAATGCATCTGCCGCCTACTCCCCCAAAACACTTTCCAGCTCGTCAAGCAATTCCTGATATCCCGTCTTCTTAAGAGCTGATACCGGTATAACTTTATCTTCCGAGGACAACTTTAATGTCTGTCTTATAATCTTTATATGTTTCATTGTCTGATTTCTCGAAATCTTGTCAGCTTTAGTCGCAACGACCAATCCATCCAGTCCATAATATTTGAGATATTCATACATTTCCACATCCTGTTTCGACGGAGCATGTCTTATATCTACAAGCTGTACAACTTTTACAAGATTTTCTCTTCCCGCAAGATACATTTCCATCATATCTCCCCAGTTCTGCGAAACAGACTTAGAAACTTTAGCGTATCCATAGCCCGGAAGATCCACTATCCTGAATTCATCATTTATCAGATAAAAATTTATGGTTCTTGTCTTTCCCGGATTTCCGCTGACGCGAGCAAGATTGCGCCGTTTTGTCAGCAGGTTGAGCAGAGAGGATTTGCCTACGTTAGATCTACCGGCAAAGGCAATCTCTTTCAGATTGCCTTCCGGATACTGCTGCGGCTTGACTGCAATGGTTTCTATATCAGCCTTTTTTATTATCATCCTTTTTATCCTTTACGAGAACTTCTTTCAAAGCGTCATTAACATCTTTAAGAAGAACAAATTCCATATCATTTCTCACTACTTCAGGGATATCCTGAATATCAACATCATTATCCTTAGGGAGAAGTACTTTTCTTATGCCGGCTCGGTGCGCTGCCATAACTTTTTCTCTTATGCCTCCTACAGGAAGAACCTTTCCTCTGAGGGTTATCTCTCCTGTCATAGCCACATCTTTCCTTACCGGTATACCGGTCAATGTAGAAATAATAGCAGTACACATTGTCACACCTGCTGACGGACCATCTTTAGGAATAGCTCCCTCAGGGATATGAATATGCAAATCGTATTTTTTGTAAAAGTCCTCATCAATCCCCAGTTTCTTACACATGGATCTTATATAGCTGACACCTGCTTTGGCAGATTCCTGCATAACATCTCCCATCTGTCCTGTCAGCACAAGTTTCCCTGTTCCCGGAACAGCAGTGGTTTCGATAAAAAGAGTATCTCCGCCGACTATGGTCCATGCCAGTCCTGTAGTTACGCCGACTTCCTTTTCTCCCTTGATTATATCAAACCGATACTTTTTCTTACCCAGCATATCTTCAACTTTCTTGCCTGTTATACTGACTTTCTTCGTATCTCCAGAAACAACATTCTTAGCCACTTTCCTGCAAAGATTGCCTATCTCTCGCTCTAAATTTCTTACTCCTGATTCTCTGGTGTAATAATTTATAAGTGTCCTTATTCCCTTTTCCGTAAATGATATATTACTTCTTGTTAACCCATTTTCTTTCATCTGCTTAGGAACCAAATATTTCTCAGCAATATTGAGTTTGTCTTCTTCAGTATATCCGCTTACTTCTATGACTTCCATCCTGTCAAGAAGCGGCCTCGGTATAGTGCTGGTTGTATTAGCTGTTGTGACAAACATAACTTTCGACAAGTCAAAAGGCACTTCAAGATAATGATCTGTAAAATCTTTATTCTGCTCCGGATCCAATACTTCGAGCAAGGCTGATGCCGGATCACCTTTGTAGTCGGCTCCTATCTTGTCCACTTCATCAAAAAGAAAAACAGGATTCTTTGTTCCAACATCCTTTATTGAACTTATTATCCTTCCCGGTATCGCTCCTATATACGTCCTTCTATGACCTCTGATCTCAGCCTCATCTCTCACGCCTCCCAGAGACATCCTTACAAATTCTCTTCCTATAGATCTCGCAATACTTCTTGCGATAGAAGTCTTGCCTACTCCCGGAGGCCCAACCAGACAGAGAATAGGTCCTTTAAGACCATCCGAAAGCTGCATTACAGCCAGATATTCAAGTACTCGCTCTTTAACCTTATCCAGTCCGTAATGATCTTCATTCAGAATATCCTCTGCTTTTTTCAGATCTATATTATCCTTGCTTTCTTTGTTCCATGGAAGAGCAAGAATAGTCTCGATATAATTCCTGCTTACATTAGCCTCGGCAGATGACGACTGCATCTTTGAAAACCTGTTTATTTCTTTTGCAATCTTTTCCTTTGTCTTTTCCTCAAGCTCCAGTGCCTCAAGCTGCTCTGTGAAACCTGCCACCTCATCCTCTACATCCTCGGCAACGCCCAGTTCTTCCTGGATAGCTCTCATCTGTTCCCTCAGATAATACTCTCTCTGGTTCTTATTTATCTGAGATTTAACTTTACTTGAAATGTCCTGTTCTATATTAAGGATCTCGATTTCCTTTATCAAAATAGAGTTAAGCTTTTCAAGTCTTTCCTTAGGATCCAATGTCTCAAGCAACTGCTGTTTATCTTCCAGCTTTATCTCCAGATGGGATGCAATCATATCAGCCATCCTTCCCGGATCTTCGATAGTCACTACTGTGGCAAATATTTCAGGAGCCAAGTTTTTATTAATATTTATATATTCATCAAAATTGGAAAGAACCGTTCTCATTAAAGCTTCTGCCTCAGTATCCTCAGCAGAATATACCGGCTCTTCGATCTTTTTTATTTTACATTTAAAATAAGGATCCTCGAACATTACTTCCTCGATAGCTCCTCTGCATACGCCTTCCACCAAAACTCTTATAGAATCTCCGGGAAGTTTAAGCATCTGCTTTATTTTTCCAACAGTACCTATATGATAAAAATCTTCCGGTACAGGCAAATCAGTATTGTCATCTTTCTGTGACGCCAGAAAGATATGCTGATTTAGCACCATTGCCTTTTCAAGCGCATTTATGGATTTTTCTCTGCCTATATCAAAATGAAGCACCATATTAGGGAATATCGATAATCCCCTCAGCGGAATCATAGGCAGTTCCATGACACTATCGTCTAAAACATCGCTATCTATCTGCTCCGCATTTTTCTCCGCATTCAGATCAATATTTTCTTTATTATTCTCTTCCATACACAACCTCCGTTTTTAAACAAAGTCCTATTATGCTGTTTTTCATCGGACTATGCTGATATTCCCGTCTGAACGGGATAAACGAGAAATATCAGAACAATATTTCTCCGTTTAAAGAAGGCGACTTACAAAAGCCGCCCGTCATTTTTCTTTTACGCCGTTTCTGCTGTCGCTTCCTTTGCGTTAGCGTTTTTAGGCTCTGCTAATACAAGTTCAGGATCCTTTTCCGCTTCTACGGTTTCCCTAGTTATTATACATTTCTCGACATCATCTCTTGAAGGCAGTTCATACATTATGTTGTTCATTATTTTTTCCATAATGCCTCTCAGCCCTCTGGCTCCTGTCTTGCGCTCCAAAGCCTTTTCAGCGATAGCCTCTACAGCATCATCTCTGACTTCAAGATCGACATCATCCATTGCGAACAGTTTTTTGTACTGTTTTATTAAAGCATTTTTAGGTTCTGTTATTATCTCTATAAGAGCATCCTTCGACAATTCCTTAAGAGTTACAAGAACCGGGAGTCTTCCTATAAATTCAGGAATTAATCCATATTTCAACAGATCTTCCGGCTGAACGTGATTAAGAACATCTTTCTGCTGCATCTTATTGTTTTCGATACTGGAATTGAAACCGATAGTCTTTTCTCCTATCCTTCTCTGAACCACCTTGTCGAGTCCGTCAAATGCTCCTCCGCATATGAACAGCACATTAGTAGTATCAAACTGCAGAAAATCCTGATGCGGATGCTTTCTTCCTCCCTGTGGAGGTACATTAGCCACAGTTCCTTCCAGTATTTTCAAAAGAGCCTGCTGGACACCTTCTCCGCTCACATCTCTTGTAATGGACGGATTCTCCGACTTTCTCGAAATCTTATCTATTTCATCAACGTATATTATTCCACGCTGAGCTTTTTCTATGTCATAATCTGCGGCCTGAATCAGCTTTAAGAGTATATTCTCCACATCTTCACCCACATAACCGGCTTCTGTAAGAGCTGTTGCATCGGCAATGGCGAAAGGAACATTTAGTATTCTGGCAAGAGTCTGGGCAAGCAAGGTTTTGCCGGATCCCGTAGGCCCTACCATTATAATATTGCTTTTCTGTATTTCAACATCATCATCTCCATCCGGCACACAGTTTATTCTCTTGTAGTGATTGTACACCGCTACCGAAAGAGCCTTTTTCGCATCTTCCTGACCTATAACATATTCTGAAAGAATATCATATATTTCCTTAGGTTTTGGCAGTTTCTCAGGGCTACCTGTAATAGCGCTTTCTTCTCCGGAAACTCTGCTCTCTTCCGCAGCCAATATATCCTGGCACAAATCTATACACTCATTACAGATATATACCCCTGATCCGCTTATTAATCTCTTTACCTGACTTTGAGGTTTTCCGCAGAAAGAACACCTCAATTCATTGTTTTCATCATATTTACTCATAAATGTACACCCCCGTCTATCTGTCCTTTATCACCCTATCGATAAGGCCATACCTCATCGCTTCTTCTGCCGACATGAAATTATCTCTGTCTGTATCTCTGGCAATAATGTTTAAGGGCTGTCCGGTATTTTCACTTAATATACTGTTCAGTTTTTCTCTTGTCTTCAATATCCACTCGGCATGGATTTTGATATCTTCAGCCTGCCCCTGCACTCCTCCGAGAGGCTGATGTATCATTATTTCTGCATTAGGCAATGCAAAACGTTTTCCTTTTTCTCCTGCTGAAAGCAGGAAAGCCCCCATACTTGCGGCCATACCCACACATATAGTTGATACCTGCGGCTTAACATACTGCATGGTATCATATATAGCCATTCCGGCGGTTACAGAACCGCCGGGGCTGTTTATATATATATTTATATCCTTATCCGGATCTTCCGCTTCCAAAAACAACAGCTGAGCAACCACCAGACTGGCTACATGCTCGTCTATGGCTTCGCCTAAAAATATTATCCTATCTTTCAAAAGCCTCGAATAAATATCATAAGACCTTTCTCCTCTGCTGGTTTGTTCAATAACATATGGTACTAATGCCATAATCCGGACCTCCTTATATTCTGTTTATTTTTTTACAGCACTGTCATACATAAGATCGACAGCCTTTCTTACCTTAATATCGCCTGCTATCATGCCAAGATTCTGCACACCCAATGTTTCTTTCATCTTATCTGCTTCGAATCCATACTGTTTAGCGATATTCTCAAGTTCCTGATCGATTTCTTCGTCTGTAACCTCAAATTTTTCCTGATCAGCCACTGCTGTTACGATCATTCTTGTTTTAACTTTCTTATGTGCCTCTTCCTTCAGCTCATCTCTGAAATCTTTAGGCTCTTTGCCAAGATACTGCATATAAGTGTTAAGATCTAATCCCTGACTTCTCAACTGCTGGTCAAACTCTGACATCATATTGTCGATCTCACTTTCCACCATAACATCCGGAACATCTATATCATTAGCTTCAAACACCTTGGCCAAGACACTGTTTTTCATAGCATTCTCAGCCCTTGCCGCCTTAGTCTTAGCAAGTTCTTCCTTTATGTCAGCCTTAAATTCATCCAATGTATCAAATTCACTTATATCCTTTACAAATTCATCATTGATTTCAGGAATCTCTTCTTCTTTTACTTCATGTACTTTACACTTGAATACAGCTTCTTTGCCGGCCAGATCCTCTGCATGGTATTCTTCAGGGAAAGTAACTTTCACATCTTTGTCCTCGCCTGTGCTTACACCAACCAGCTGCTCTTCAAACCCCGGAATGAACGTACCCGAACCTAATTTAAGAGGCTGTCTTTCTGCAGTGCCGCCTTCAAACTGATTATCTCCAACCCAGCCTTCATAATCGATGAGAACAGTATCGCCTTCCTTTGCAGGTCTGTCGACAGTCACCATCCTTGCGTTCCTCTTAGCTCTGGCTTTAAGCTCGTTATCTATATCCTCATCTGTAACTTCAGAACTTATAGTTTCTATCTCCACACCTTTGTAATCCTTTACTTCTATTTCAGGATAGCATGCAACAGTAATAGTTACTGTAAAGCCTTCACCTTTTTTGATCTGGCTGAATTCTGCTCTCGGACTGTCTATAACATCCAAAGACAATTCCTCTAATGCAGCAGGATAGTTCATCGAGAAAAGATCATTGATGGCATCTTCAAAGAACACACCCTCCCCATATTTCTTTTCTATAATGCTTCTTGGGGCTTTGCCTTTTCTGAAGCCATCGATATTGAATTTATCTTTCTGAGCTTTATAGACTTTTATTATGGCATTTTCAAATTCCTCTGCCGTAAAGTCCATAGTGAATTTTGCCTCATTGTTCTCTTTTGAAATTAATGTTGCTTTCATGAATATATATCCTCCTCGATTATAAACACATAGTTCATATTATTATACATCTGCTCGCTTGAAAAGTAAAGACAATTGCAATTCAAACTTTATCTTTTCAGTATTATATCACGGTTCTCCTTCATTTCAGACAATTATATCACAGTCGTTTTTCAAAATTACCGCTGACATGCGTTCCCTCAAAAAATATAAGAAAAGCATTCCTGTCACTTTTTCTGACGACGTTCTTTATCTGATTTTTTTCATATTTGCTTATAACAACTGCCATAATATAAGTCTCCTCTCCTGTATATGCCCCAGATCCTCGCCAGATCGTTATTCCTCTGTGCATTTTTGACATTATTTCTTGCTGTATCTCATCATTCTTTTCCTTTGAAAATATGAGACAAGTTACATTTATATTCTGAACATGTGTCTTATCGACTGCCAAAGTAAAGCAGGCTGTGTATATTACAGAATATATAGCCGTGGGTACATCAAACAGTACTGCGCAAATCAGATATAATCCGGCATTTACCATAATCCCCAGCTTTCCCACAGAAAAATTTTCATATTTCTTGGTAAAATAAACACCAAGAATATCAAGACCTCCTCCGCAGCCTGATGCACGAAGGGTAAATCCCATTGCAGCTCCTCCCAAGAGGCCTCCTATCAGGCAGTTGGCAAGTACATCTTCAAGTATAGGTTCCAAAGGTATATGTATTACCGTCATAAAAGCCATCTGACAAATAACCGACAGCAATGTCTTAAAAAAGAAATTCTTTGATATTGTTCTAAAGGCTATAAAAAACAATGGTATATTGATAATAAAGTTTATTATACCGGCTATGTCAACACTGTGAGGAATCCAGCTACCCGCCGCATCATCTATGAGACTTCTCAATATTTGGGCTATGCCCAATACCCCTGAGCTGTAAAGACCAAGAGGCACTATAAACAGATTGATACTCAAAGCAAAAATAAAAGCACATATACAGATAGTTCCATATTTACCAAACTCTTTTCTAATTATATCTTTCTCTATTTTCTTTCCCATACTCTCGCCTCCCAGACCTTAAATACTTTTATATCCACCCTTACATTATTTTATATTATGAATACCCGGAGGCTTCAATATCATTAAAAAGAAAAAACTCGACAGGCTATATTGATATTTTCTACATATTAAAAAACATTTTGAGATAAGGAAAAGAAAGATATATCCTGGTAAAAAAGTAAAGTCTGCCGTAAAGAACCATATTATTTTCGGCATCAAAAATTTCTCCTATCCGTTCTATTCTGTAACGTATCGTATTTTTATGCTGGCAGAGGATATTTGACGCCTGTTCCACATTTCCTCCACATCTGGCCAATGTCAAAACCGTTTCCAAAAGAGGAATATGTTTTGCCGCCGGAGACAACAACGCTGTCTCTGTTTTTTTGCACCATCTTTGCACAGAACCTTCATTTGCGGCCGCAAACATACTGTAATCACTGTCGGACTCATCAAAACATAGAAATGGTTTGTCATTTATTATACAATTCACATTAGCAAAAATAGAATTTCTTACTGCAAAAGAAAATTCCCGTTCGGAGTATCCGCATCCCACTCCTATCCTTGTATGTTTAAAATTATTATCAGCGAGAAAACGTTTCAGCAAAGCTCTTTCATATTCTTCTATTTTCACATTCTCATCGGAATCAAAGGATATTATAATCAATATTCCTCTTTTATATATAAGACGTGAATATACTGTATGAAGACCCTCTCTCTTTATATTCTCAAGCAAATTACGATTATTATGTATATATTCATACAGCGAATTTATCCTGCCGGAACATTTCTTATCGTCATCTGATACATACACAGAAATAAAAGCCTTTCTGTAAAAGTAGGGATTTATCTGGCCTATAAGCGGTCTCAGTTCGTCAGCAGACATTTTAGGCCGATTAAAAATATCATCCAGCACAGATTCATAATTTGCCGATTCACTGTCGATCTCAAGCTGTTTCTTCACTTCATGGATCATATCATCTATATAAACATCACTAAAAAAGAATATCGGAACATGCTTTTCCTCAGCAAACTCCTCTATTTCTTTTGAAATTTCTTTATAATAAATATCTTTTATTAAAATAGCTGAACTATTATTTATTATAAGCGCCTTTAAATAATTCTCCGCTTTCTGCCTGTCATCCTTTGCCTTGAGCAAAGTCGTAATGACTATTTCTCCCGCATTGAAATATTGAGGTATCTGCTCAGAATCTTCCCAATCCAGAAAACCTATATAAAGTACATTATTACTCAGCCCACTTTTACCCGCAGCAAGCCTTACAGTGGAAAAAAGCGGCGACAGCATCAAATCCGAAACAGTTAACATAAGAATATCCTCCTATATTATTTATTATACCATTCTCTCGATATTTTTAAAAACTATTTGCTTTTTATATTTGTACAAAGTCCAAATGTAAGATTGCAAATTATAGAGTTTAAACAATAGAAATATTCTGAAAACTATATATAATAAAAACTATACTTTATAACTGAATTCCAGGAGGTAACTGAAAATGAGTTTTAAATTTGATGTAGAAGAAGTACGCAGGCAATTTCCGGCATGCAGCCTCGAAATTGACGGAATCCCTATCGCATATCTGGACGGCCCCGGAGGTACCCAAGTTCCCCATCAGGTATTAAATGCAATCACAGGATATTTAATAAACGATAATGCTAATGAAGACGGTAACTTTAAAGCAGGGCTTCAAGCAAGAAATATTGAAGCATCCGCAAGAGAAGCTGCAGCCGATTTTCTGGGATGTGAACCAGAAGAAATCGGATTTAACTGTTCTTCAACGCAAAACTGCTACAATCTGGCCATTAACCTTTCAAAAGAGTTTAAACCAGGCGATGAACTTATAATCACTGAGATAGACCACAGATGCAACAGTGCTCCGTGGAAATCTTTAGAAAGGTTAGGCTGTATCGTGAAAACAGTCCGCCTCGATACTGATACACAACAACTGGATTTCCAAGACTTTGAATCCAAACTTTCAGAAAAAACTAAAGTTGTTGCCATAAATTGGGCTTCAAATGCTCTTGGAACCATCACAGATGTAAAAAAATTTATCGATGCTGCTCACCGTTATGGCGCAATAACTGTCGTAGATGCAGTACATTATGCAGCTCATCTTCCGATAGATGTAAAAGACATAGATACAGATGCCCTTCTCTGCTCACCGTATAAATGGTTTGGCCCTCACATGGGAGTCATCTATCTAAAAAAAGAAATCATCGCAAGACTTGATTTTAACAATGCAAAAGCAGATGACATCAAAGAAGGAGCAAGAAAATTCCATATGGGAACGCCTCAATATGAACAGCTTTGCGGTATCCGGGAGGCCGTCAATTTCATCGCTTCTCTGGGTGAAAAATATGCCGATGAATTCATCGATGAATTACGAGGCCTTGACGGCCGGCGCAAGAATATAGTTGCAGGTATGCTTGCTATAGACACCTATGAAGCTCCTCTTGCTGAAAAACTTAGAAAAGGCCTCCGCCGAATCGAAGGGGTAAATGTTTACGGACCTGCAGAAGGCGAACCGAGAACTCCGACAGTGGTATTCACAATGGATAAATACAATCCTGATTTTGTTACAAGAATATTCGGATCAAAAGCCATAAACTCATGGAACGGTGATTTTTACGCAGTAGAAGCTATCGAAGCTATGGGACTTTCTGAAAGCGGAGGAGTCATCAGACTCGGACTTGCACCTTACTGCACTGAAGCGGACATAGACAGAGTGTTAAGTACCGTAAACTCAATTGCAGCAGGAGAATACAATTCCTTTGGAGAATAAAAATGACTATACAGACAAATTGTATCAACAAAACTCAATATCCTATGGTGACAGTAAATCTAAAAAAGCTATACCATAATGCAAAAATAACAGTAGACAATTGCAAAAAATCTTCAATCAAAATCGCAGGAATAATCAAAGGCTGCAACGGTATTGCCGAAGTAGGCCGAACTATGCTTGATGCCGGCTGCATACAGCTGGGCACATCCAGAATTGATCAGATAATAGATCTGAAGAATTCAGGCATGACTGATACAGAATTCCTTCTTGTGAGGATACCTATGATATCAGAAGCAGAAGAGGTGGCCATGTACGCAGATCTCAGTCTTGAAAGCGAAATATCTGTGATAAAAGCCATAAATAAAGCCTGTAGTAAATTCAAAAAACGACATGGGGTAATCCTGATGGCAGATCTCGGAGATCTAAGAGAAGGTTTTTGGAATAAACACGAATTGACGAAAGCCGCAATCTATATCGAAAACGAGCTGGAAAACATTGACCTTAAAGGAGTCGGTACAAATCTGGGATGTTACGGATCTATTAAACCCAATACAAAAAAAATGGAAGAACTTTCAGATATCGCTCAAATAGTAGAATCCAAAATCGGAAGAAAACTGGAGATCATTTCAGGAGGAGCCACAAGTTCCTATCCTCTCGTATTAAACGGTACAATGCCCTGCCGTATCAATCATTTGAGGATCGGAGAAGGGATACTTCTATCTTACGATCTCAAGGAAATATGGGGACTTGATATGAATTCTATGTACCAAGACGTCTTTACTCTGAAAGCAGAAGTCATAGAGGTAAAAGAAAAGCCAACACATCCAGTAGGGGAAATTTTTATCGACTGTTTTGGCAGAAAACCTCAATACGAAGATCTGGGCGTACGGAAGAGAGCTCTCGTTGCGATGGGAAAACTTGATTTTGCCCTTGACGATAAAATATTCCCAAGGACTTGCGGCGTACGTGTGATCGGAAGCAGCAGCGATCACTGTATTGTAGATATTGAAGACTGCCCCGAAAATATAGCAGTAGGCGATATCCTTGAATTCGACCTCAGTTATCCGTCTCTCATGTATCTTACAGGTAATCGATATGTAAACATCCGAACAATCTAATGATTTTATAAGGAGAGGAAAAATGAAAGCACTAATTATGTTGTTTAAACTGTCGCCTATCTTCGTCCTCTGTGGGCTGGTCATGTCAGGATTTGACATGCTGATGGCTGCTCCGATGGCATTCCTATACGCTGTCATAGTATGCAAGATAACTACTAAACGCAAAGTCATGGATGTCATGGACAGTGCGATGGTCAATGTCAAAAATGCGATTATGGTATTTTTTATCTTTATGCTGGCCTATGGAGTAGCAGCTTTCTTCATGACCACAGGCGTAGGGGCAAGTGTTATAATGGCTGCTTTAAAAATAGGAATCAGTGGAAGTAATGTTGCTGTGATAGCATTTATAGTAACATGTATATTATCTGTAGGAACCGGTACATCATGGGGAACATATGCAGCCACTATACCGATTTTCATGTGGATGAGCCACATTGTAGGCGGAGATCCTGTACTTACTATGTGCGCATGTGCAGGAGGTGCAGCTTTTGGCGACAATGTAGCTCTTATTTCAGACACTACTATTATGACATGTGCTATACAAGAAGTCCAAGTCGTTGACAGATTCCGAAAGCAGCTTGCTTGGTCTTTAGGCTGTGTAGCTATATCTTCGATATGCTTTTATGTTACTGGTTTGGTGATGAAGCTTCCTTCTGAAACTGCAAACGCATCCCAAGCTATATCAAACATACCTCAGAATGCTTGGACAGCCCTGGAAGAAGAAAGACCTGCTGCAGTGGATCTGCTCAATCAGGTTCAGGACGGAAATATACCTCTGTGGATGATGATACCTATCGCCATAATAATTCTCCTTGCAGTGCTGCGGCTTCCGACTCTTACTTGCTTAGCTGCCGGTATTGTAAGCGCCACGGTAATGGGTGCCTTTATAGGAACTATAACATCCTTCGGCGATTTCATGCAGCAGATATATGATTCCTTTGCTGATGCAGGCAGCTGGATAGTTATCATGGTAATGTGGGTCATAGCCTTCGGAGGAGTCATGAGAGAAATGGATGCTTTCAGGCCATTGGCATTATTCTGCCTCAAAGCCTCCAAAAAAGTCCGCCACTTGATGTTCTGGAACGCAGTTTTATGTATCATAGGTAATATGCTTTTGTCTGACGATCAAGCGCAGATGGCTACGATGGGACCTGTTATAAAAGAAGTGGTAGACGATAATGTAGAAGGAAATGAAAAAGACCTGTATGAGCTCCGATGCAGAAACGCCATGTATGGCGATGCCATAGGAGTTCTGGCAGGCGAACTTATACCTTGGCATGTGTGTAATATTTATTACGTCGGTCTTTGCGCAGCAGTTTATCCTCTGGCTTCGTTTACTGCAATGGATCTATTGAGCCTGAACTTCTTTGCATGGATTTCAATAGGCTCCCTTCTCATCCTCACATTGACAGGATGGGACCGCTTTATCCCTAAATTTGCTATCCCGGCAGAACCACAGGTACATCTCAAGAAAAATCTTTCAGCAGCTAATATCCCCAATAACAGTCAGCCTGCTGATAAAATATGAAGCATACAATACTGTTGAAATCATCTTAAACATCAATTACAATAAATTATACAATACATAAAACTCATAAATTCTCCTATATATGCTTTAATAAGCATATATAGGAGACAATTTACTATCGCAATCATAAGGATGTGAAACATAAATGTCGAATATAATACAAACCACTACACAGCTAGCCATGTATATCACATCAGGTTATATAGAAGAAGGAGATATTTTAGTGGATGCCACGTGCGGAAACGGATATGATACTCTTAATCTGGCAAAAAAATGCCCCGCAAAACTTTATGCCTTCGATATCATGGATCAGGCAATATTAAACACCCGTCAGCTGCTTATGGCAAACGGATATCAAAGTCGCCTGGATGACGGTTCCATTCAGCTTATCTGTGATTCACATGAAAATATAGATTTCTATATAAATCAACCTGTAAAAGCTTTCACATTTAACTTAGGATATCTTCCCGGCGGAAACAAGAACATTGCAACATCAAATAGCTCAACTGTAATTGCTGTAAAAAAAGCCTTAAATCTACTGGATACAAACGGCCTTATATGTATAACAATGTACAGCGGTCATGATGAAGGAAAGGACGAAAAAGAAACTCTTCTTAATATATCAGCTTCTCTTGACAGCAAAAAATACCATGCGGCATATATTAACATGATAAATCAGAAAAACAATCCTCCTGAAATACTTCTCATAACAAAAAAACGATAATTTACTATTTTGCATAATGTATACTTAAATAGAAAAAGGACATATTAAAATATGTCCTTTTATATTATTATACATTTGCTTTTATTATCGCTATTCCTCTTGAATATTTACTTCTCTCTTCCTTCTCAAGGTTGTACTTTTCACAGAGCGATTTTCCGAGAGCTTCAAGCTCCTTTGTTTCCCCGGAAAAAAGCTCTATCTCGACTTCAGAAATAGGTTCTTTGCCATAAGGCGTTACGATCTCGCCCTGATCTATGGATAATTCAAATATGCCTTTTTGAGTATCTATTCTGAAACGTCTTCTTTTAAATCTCGTCTCAAGCAAACTTTCCAAAGGCTTGTCTCCTATAAGCTTCATAAGCACCGTTCCCATTTCGCTTTCTTTGAAAACTTTAGGATCAGGAATATCATCATCTACAGGAACATTGATCTCCTCTCTTTTATGAAGAGCGCCTTCATTATATCCCTTCCACTTCAATGATGCTATCCATTTGCTGCCTTCTTTTCTGACTCTGTATACCAAGTCATGTTTCGCCAAATCACAATCAGATGTGTCAAAATACTTAGCGATAAAACATATCTCTTCTCTGGAATTCATTTCCTCAAAGTTGAAGAATAATTTATCTTTCCAAATATCATCCGCCACCTTCGGTGTCGGTATACTGTACTTTAATTCTATCTCCATGTATTACCTTCTCGATTCTTATTAATATATGTTTTGTCTATTCTATGAAAAGTTGACCTTATGATAATATCACTTAATATTCTTTAAAGCAAGTAAATAATTTTTTAACAAAAAGTTGAAAATCTACATAACTCTCAATTGAAAGTTATGGATGTTCCTGTTTTACCGTCCAGAGCTTCTACAGCTTTGTCAAGAGATGTAATTATAGCCCTTTTGTTAGGATAAGTTCTAACAAATTTCATGGCTGCCTCCACTTTAGGAAGCATACTTCCTGCCGGAAACTGGCCTTCCTGCACATATCGCGCAGCCTCAGCAAGAGTCATCCGGGACAAGTCCTGTTGATTTGGCTTTTTGAAATTAATAGATACTTTCTCTACTTCTGTGAGTATCATCAATATATCAGCATCAACTTTTTCCGCTAAAAGCTCTGCCGCAAAATCCTTATCTATGACTGCTGCTACACCTTCAAGTGTTCCATCCGGATTTTCTATCACAGGAATCCCCCCGCCTCCGCATGTTATAACTATAGAATGATCCCATAACTGCTTCACAGCCTCTATCTCAACGATCCTCTGAGGAAGCGGTGAGGCCACAACTCTTCTGTAGCCTCTCCCTGAATCCTCTTTCATAATATAACCTCTTTCCTGCTCAAGCACCTTGGCCTCTTCCTGTGTATAAAACGGACCTATAGGCTTTGTAGGATTACTGAAAGCAGGATCCTTGGCATCCACTATCATCTGCGTAGCCACTGTCACAACAGGAATGTTTCTGTTGCTTTTATTAAGGGCATATTTGAGACACTGTTGTATGTGATAGCCTATATATCCCTGAGACATAGCTCCGCAGACATCAAATGGCATCGCAGGCGTTACCTGGTCAGCAGCTTCTGATGCCATCACTATACGGCCTACCTGAGGCCCATTACCGTGAACCACCGCTATTTCGTACCCCATAGCGCTTATGGCAGCAATATGCTCACAAGTTTTTCTTACGACTTCAAGCTGAGATTGCGCCGTAGCCGGGCCATTCCCCGACTGCAAAGCATTACCGCCTAAAGCCACCACGATTTTCTCTGTACTCATATCATTTTCTCCTATAAATCATCTCTGTTTACAGGACAACTCATACATCTTGGACCGCCTCTTCCTCTTGACAGCTCAGAGCTTGGAATAGTAAGAACCTTAACGCCTTTTTTATCAAGAAGATCGTTTGTAACATAATTTCTCTCATATGTTACAACAGTTCCCGGAGCAATGGCTAAGGTATTGGATCCATCGTTCCATTGTTCTCTCTGAGCCGCCTGAGCGTCGTTTCCGCCGCATCTTATGAGATCAACAGCCGGAAGCCCCAACTCTATTTTGAGAATATTTTCAAGTTCGTCCTGTATGCTGTTGAAACGAGCGTTGCCGTCCTTTCCGAGGGTTATCTCAAAAAGCTGAAGCGGTCCTTCTATCTCCGGATGAATAGTAAACTTGTCAAAATCCACCATAGTGAATACAGTGTCAAGATGCATGAACGCTCTGCACTTCGGAATATCAAATACAAGTATCTTCTGGAAAGTAGATTCATCCAATATATTCTTGGCAAACTGCTCTATTCCCGCAACTGTTGTTCTCTGAGACAAGCCTATTGCCACTATCTCGTCAGACAGCACCAGTACATCTCCACCTTCGATGGAATAAGCCTGATCGTAATCATACCAGAGATTAGTTCCATCCGGAGCAAAAGACTTGCTGTACTTAAACATATACTGAAGCAATAAAGCTTCCCGTCTTCTTGCCATGGTACTCATATGATGAATACTGACTCCGTTTCCCACACAGGCCCCCTGATCCCTTGTAAAGTAAAGATTCGGCATAGGATCTGTATAATACGGATATCCCGACGAAATATAGTCAGCAAGAGAATTGGATTTTACGTCAAGCTCACTTTTCTTTACTCCCGATATTACCTTTTCCACCATCTCTTTTACAGTCATTCCCATAAGATATTCTTCAAGAGCTTCTTTTACCGCTTCCGAGTGTATATCACTTTCACTTACGAATTTTCTAATAAATTCCTGTCTGACCTTCCTGTCTTTCAGCGCTTTCACAGTTTCATCCACATAATAGATCACTTCAACATCATTCGCTCTCAGAAGATCAGCAAATTTATCATGTTCCTGCTGAGCAACTTTGAGATAAGGGATATCATCAAACAACAGGCGCTCAAAATTATCAGGGACCAAACCTTCTATTTCATTCCCTATCCTGTGAAGAAGTACCTTATTTAATTTGCCTATTTCTGAATAATTGTTTATTCCGGGTTTCATTAAAATTTTCCTTTCGTCTGTTTATTATCTCCGAAAGCAGATAAGCTCCGCCTCCTTGAGTTTTTTACCTAACTTAAGTCCGGAAAAAGGCTTTATCCTATTGTTGCAACAATAACCGCTTTTATTGTATGCATTCTGTTTTCTGCTTCATCAAATACTTTGGAATGTCTGCTTCTGAATACTTCATCTGTTACTTCTCTTATATCGTAGCCCTTTTCTTTTTGTTCTCTGGCCATATCAGTTTCAAAATCATGAAAAGACGGAAGGCAATGGAGGAAAATAACATCGGGATTTTCCGTTTTATCAAGCATTTCCATAGTCACCTTATATGGAGTGAGCAGCTTTACTCTCTCAGGTATCTCCTCTTCTTCACCCATAGAAGCCCATATATCGGTATAGATAACATCTGCATCTTTCAGGCAGTTCTCTGAAGAAGATATCTCAATCACTGCACCTGTCTTTTCAGCAACTTTTTTAACTTCGGAGATTATCTTTTCATCCATCTGCTTTGCAAGTTCATCAGGACCGTAAGCTACAAAATGCATACCCATTTTAGCGCATCCGTACATCCATGCATAACTCATATTATTTCTCACATCCCCGCAGAATACCACTTTTACCTTATTGAGAGGCTTATCTATATGCTCCTCTATAGTAAGCATGTCCGCCAGTATCTGAGTAGGGTGATCAACATCTGTGAGACCATTCCATACAGGAACACCCGAATATTTAGCAAGATCCTCAACAACACTCTGCTCATATCCTCTGTATTCTATTCCGTCAAAAAACCTTCCCAGAACCTTTGCCGAGTCTTCAAGACTTTCTTTTTTACCCATCTGAGAACTTTTTGAATCCAGAAACGTAACACATGCACCTTCATCATGACAAGCCACTTCAAATGAACATCTTGTTCTGGTGGATGTCTTCTCAAAAAGAAGAACAATATTCTTGCCTTTTAAAACTTCATTTTTTATCCCAGCTCTTTTCTTTGCTTTAAGATCTCTTGACAAGTCCAACAGATACCTGATTTCCTCAGGTGTAAAATCCATAAGTGTTAAAAAACTTCTTCCTTTCAAATTAACAGCCATTTTTCATTCTCCTTTATTCTCAATCAAAATTTTTCGTCTGATATGCCACTATAATATCATATTATTAACCATCTAAGTAAAATTTATTATACTTTGGATATCAATCACACCACATCAGAAACTCATGCCTTTTTTCCATGAAACTGATAATAGCATGTTTCAAGCCTTCCATTATACAGCTTTCTGCGTCTGTCAGCTTTTCTCCCCATAACTTTTTCCTCAGCAGCCTTATCTGTAGTTATCATAAAAAGAGACCAATCAGGATTAATTTTAAAAAATTTGTTAAACGCCTGATAAACACTTTCTATCTGCTTCTGTTCGCCTATTCTTTCTCCATAAGGAGGATTTGTTACGATTATACCGTTTTTCCCTGCAGATCTCAGATTTGCCACATCGTTTTTTCCAAATACTATGCAGTCATCTACACCTGCCTCTTCAGCATTCTGTCTGGCTGCCAAAACAGCCTTTTTATCTATATCAAAGCCATATATTTGAAGTTTTATATCTGTCTTGATAGCACTAAAAGCTCGTTTTTTTTCTTCTTTCAATATAGTTTTATCTATTATTTCCCAATCTTCACATGCAAAAGATCTGTTGAGCCCCGGAGCAATATTCTTGCCTATCATAGCTGCTTCGATAGGTATAGTTCCCGATCCGCAGCATGGATCTATAAGAATCCTGCCGTCATTCCAAAAGGAAAGCTGTATAAGAGCTGCCGCCAGCGTCTCCTTTATAGGGGCAGCTACATCAGACTGCCTGTAGCCTCTTTTATGAAGTCCGATTCCGCTGGTATCAATGGTTACCGTTACCCGGTCTTTTAATAAAGTTGCTTTCACAGTATATTGAGCTCCGCTTTCCTCAAATACATCTACATCATAAAATTCTTTCAGTTTTTCTACGATTGCTTTTTTCACGATTTTCTGACATGCGGGTACGCTATGGAGTTTTGACTTGACTGACGAACCTGTCACTGTAAATTTTCCGTCCGCCGGTATAAACTGCTCCCATGCAAGCGCCTTAATCTGCTGAAAAAGCGATTCAAATTCATCTGCTTCAAATTCAGCAATTTTAAGCAGTACTCTGTCAGCGCTCCGAAGCCACAGATTAGACCGCACTATGGCCCTCTCATCCCCAAGATATGTTACTTTGCCATCCTCCGTTTTTATTACCTTATACCCCAAAGCTTCTACTTCTCTTCTTACTACCGCTTCTAATCCAAATGTTGCTGTCGCTATAAGTTCCAATCTCATATATAAGTTTCTCTCCTATTTAAACTGTTTCTGCTTATCACATCTATAAATTTAAGTGATTCACCGGTACCTCTGACAACACAGAAATCTGCATCATCCGCTACAACCGTTTTTATGCCTGTACGTTCTTCTATACGCCTGTCAAGGCCCCTTAAGTGAGCTCCTCCGCCTGTTATTACAATACCTCTTTCTCCTACATCGGCAGCCAGCTCAGGAGGAGTTTTTTCCAAGACTCCGTGAGTAGCCTCACATATGACATCCAAAGGTTCCTCTAATGCTTCGAGTATCTCTTCTGATCTTACCTCCACAGTTCTCGGAAGCCCGGTAACAAGATCACGGCCCTTACACAATGTTGTTAAAGATTCTTCCTGCGAAAAAGCCATTCCTATCTCACGCTTAAGTTTTTCTGCCATACGCTCTCCGATAAAAAGATTATATTTCTTGCGCATATATTTGATTATATAATCATCAAATTTATCTCCTGCTATTTTTACAGATGAACTTGTAACTATACCTCCCATGGAAATAACTGCTATATCAGTAGTTCCTCCTCCTATATCTATTATCATAATTCCTTCCGGCGCAGTAATATCTATGCCAGCCCCTATGGCAGCGGCTACAGGCTCCTCTATAAGGTATACCGCCCGTCCGCCTGCTTGAAGCGCAGCTTCTTTCACTGCCCTCTTTTCTACTTCAGTCACTCCGCTTGGCACACATACCACAAGTCTGGGTTTAAAAAATCTATTTCCTCCACACGTTTTTTTTATAAAATACTGCAGCATCTTCTCAGTAATATCATAATCGGAAATAACACCTTCTCTGAGAGGTCTTACAGCAGCAATATTGCCCGGAGTTCTTCCTATCATCCGCTTGGCCTCGCTTCCCACTGCAAGAATCTCTTTAGTATCTTTATTAACAGCCACTACAGACGGCTCTTCCAACACGATGCCTTTACCGTCTACATATATCAAAACATTTGCCGTTCCCAGATCTATTCCGACTTCTTCGTTAAATACCATATTAACACCCGTTCCTTTCATTTTATCAGTTATTGATTAGTTTTGCCATACAAATAAAATTTACACTAAAAATCTGTTCTTATATGTATATAACTAAAAACATCAGCTTGATGTGTGCAGCTTGCCACGCAAATACCTATTCTTTAACAAAAAATCTAAAGCAAGTATATTTTTAAAATTGAAACATATATTGTTTTGACTGCTAAAGTTAATAAATTATAGGGTGGTGAACTGTCAATACTATGAAAGATTATATCGAGGAGCGGGTGCTGGAGCTTGCCCATTATATCATTGAGACCGGCGCAACGGTGAGAAGCACAGCCGCCAAATTCAGGGTTTCGAAATCCACGGTACACAAAGATATTACCGAAAGGCTTCATGAAATAAATCCCGGGCTTGCCGCCGAAGTAAAGGAAGTCTTGGATAATAACAAAGCCGAACGTCACATCAGAGGCGGTCTTGCTACCAAAGAAAAATACTTACATATTCATCAGAGATAAAAACAGGAGGCTGCCTCAACATAAAATTTGAGACTGCCTCCTTGAAATATCAAACAACATTACATCTATTTTCGTCTTCCCGCCATCATATTATCCACAACAAACAAAAGGTAACTTATCCCCAAAAACATAAACAGCGTCACGACCATATTCATTCCCATCAAATTAAAATAAGGCACCGGCTGAATATATAATCCGATCTTGTTTACAGCAAACACTAAAAAGTTAAACAGTACGGGAATCAACGTCCATATAGCAGGGCTGTATGCAGTAAATTCTCCCTTTCTGCAAAACAGAATATAGTCAAATACAGCCATAACGGGAGATACGAAATAAAGCAGATATCCCGCAACAGACAAACCGTACGGCTGTGATACAGAAGCCCCGAAATACACAAAATAATACACTATGAAAATTACTATCATATATATTGTGACAGCACCCCGAAGAGCTCCCCGTTCATATCCGGGCCTTGCGATTATCAAATATGCAAAATATACAAGTGCCAGAGTATTAACTACAAAAGCGAAATCACTCAGTACAGTATTGAAGGCAAAACCAATGCTCATTAATTTCATTACAATGCCAGCCCCACACACTATTATAAAAATTACTCTGAAAATAACCGCAAGAGTATTGTTTCTGATATACATATTTTCTTATGTTTCCTCCTGTATTTATTCTATCTATTCTCGTACGCAGCTTTTATGAATTCTCTGAACAGAGGATGCGCTTTGTTCGGTCTGCTTTTGAATTCCGGATGATACTGTACGCCTACATAATAAGGATGCTTTGTTATCTCCACCGCCTCTACGAGCCGTCCGTCCGGTGATGTGCCGGATATTTTCATACCCGCCTCTTCAAAATCTTTTCTGTAATCATTGTTGAATTCATATCTATGTCTGTGCCTCTCAGATATATTTTTTGTTCCGTAAGCTTTCTCAATTATGCTGCCTTCGGCCGCCACACATGGATATGCACCCAGACGCATGGTGCCGCCTTTATGAATATCTGCCGACTGATCAGGCATAAAATCTATAACCTTATGAGAACAGCTTTCATTAAACTCACCGGAATCGGCATCTTTTATTCCCAGTATATTCCTCGCAAATTCTATTACGGCAATCTGCATACCCAGACATATACCAAAATACGGTATATAATTCTCACGCGCATATCTGGCTGCGTTTATCTTCCCCTCTATACCTCTGTCTCCAAATCCTCCCGGAACCAGTATCCCATCTATATCTTTGAAAATATCCTTCACAGAATTTTCTGTTACATCCTCTGCTTCAACCCATTTTATGTTTATATGGCATCCGTTTTCATAACCTCCGTGTTTAAGAGCTTCCGCCACAGAAAGATATGCATCATGAAGCTTGACATATTTGCCTACGACAGCTATTTTCACATACTCTGTTCTGGCTTTTATTCTTTCTATCATACTCTTCCATTCTGTCATTTCACATGGTCCTGCATTAATTCCCAGCTCTCTTAAAACGATCTGTGAAAACCCTGATTTCTCAAGCATAATAGGAGCTTCGTACAAAACAGGCAAAGTCATATTCTCTATTACACAATCAGGTTTAACATTACAGAACAAAGATATTTTTTCTCTGATGCTTTTATCTATAGGTTCATCTGACCTCATAACTATTATATCAGGAGAAATACCCATTGTCTGCAACTCTTTTACTGAATGCTGAGTAGGTTTGGACTTATGTTCGCCGGAACTTTTAAGATACGGAACCAGAGTAACATGAATAAAAAGGCAATTTTCCTTTCCTTGCTCCAAAGATATCTGCCTTATGGCTTCCAAAAATGGCTGGCTTTCTATATCACCCACAGTTCCGCCAATTTCTGTTATCATCACCTCGGCATCGCTTCTTTTTCCTGCACTATATATGAATTCTTTTATTTCGTTGGTTATATGGGGTATCACCTGAACAGTACTCCCAAGATACTGCCCCTCTCTTTCCTTATTCAAAACATTCCAGTATACTTTACCGGTAGTCAGATTAGAGTATTTATTAAGATTCTCATCTATGAATCTTTCATAATGGCCAAGATCAAGATCAGTCTCTGCTCCGTCCTCAGTAACGTATACTTCACCATGCTGATAAGGGCTCATTGTTCCGGGATCTACATTTATATACGGATCCAGCTTTTGAGCAGAAACACGGATTCCTCTATCCTTAAGCAGACGTCCCAGAGATGCCGCTGTTATTCCTTTTCCCAATCCTGAAACTACACCACCTGTAACAAAAATATATTTCTTCACATTCCCCACCTTCCTTTAATTCACATTAAAAATGCACAAAAAAGAAAAAAGATAAGGTTTCTGGCTTTTTCGGGTGAGAAGGATAATCCAGACCCCAAAACATTGCCGTCTTCCTTATTCTTATATATCTCTTTGTGCACAAAATTACTCTGATATTATACATCAGAGTATTCTTTCACGCAACTTTTTTTTAATCAGCCCTAATTACTGCAAAAAACCTGTTTCCCATCACATCATATCCGCAAACGCTTATTTTATCTCCCGCTGAAAATTCATCTGTCTCACAGCTTGTTTCACCGCGCTTCATAATCTTATCAGCTCTGTGAACCCTGCCATCATAATCAAAATCCACGCTCCAGAATTTCACCAGACTGAGGCTGTCTCCCTCCAAATATTTTTTTATAAGCTCGATAGCCTTCACATCAAGACATTCGCCTTTTTTATCATCCATGATTTTCACAGTATACTGTTCAAGCGCTATCCTGTTATCTTTAAATGACAGAATAATCTCTCCTCTGTTCTCACATATTTCAGGCTCAAATCTTTCAACATCAAAGCATTCACCCTGACGTCCCAGTCTTTCAATCTGACAGGATACCGAAAGTCTGCTTTCATCACACATTATCCATTTTCTTCCCAGCTTCCGGCACACAGCTCCCAATGTACCTGAGCCTGCAAAAAAATCAGCACACAAGTCTCCTTCATCGCTGCATGATTTTATTATGCGTTCCAGTAACTTCTCCGGTTTCTGAGTAGCATATCCACTCCTCTCTACAGACGTTCTTCCTACCATATCTATACTCCACACATCTTTCATATTGACCAAGGTGTACCAGCCCATATCATCGCAAAATTCTTCTATACCTTTGAATCTGTACGGCTTATACTCCCTGTTATATGACTTCTCTTTCTGAGTTTTAAAAAGATATTCCTTTCCCTTTGCATAAAAAAGAAGATTGTCATGTTTTCTTGCAAAACTTCGTTTATTGGCACCCCCGGATTTATATGTCCACACCACCTCATTGATAAAATTATCGGCGCCAAAAATCTCGTCCATTATTATCTTAACATAATGTACTACATGCCAGTCCAGATGAACCCACAAACACCCTCTGTCAGAGAGAAGTTCCCTCATCAAAAGAAACCTAACAGTCAACATCGTAAGGTACTCTCTAAGCCCCCGGCTCCAGCGGTCATCATAAGCACCTATCCTCAAAATATCAGCAGCGCCTATCCGCTCTGATATAATCCTGACAGATGCCTGATATTTCTCATTAGAAAAAAACGGCGGATCTACATATATCAACTGTAAGCTGCCGCTCATCCCCTGTCTTATCATATTTATCATCAGTGACAGATTATCTCCATGTATCACTTTTCCGATTCCGCCCCCATTATAAACTTCAGAAATATGATATTCTTCCTCATTTTCTGCCATGATAAGCTCAAACTGTCTGAGCCCTTCATTAAAAGCAGCCTTAACATCTTCAAACAGCGTCATCTGAGCAATACCTCCGTCAAATCTTCTCTCCCCGCTTTCTTTAACGCTTTCTTTACAAGACTATAGTTTTCCTTTTTATTGAAATGTAGCAGTGCTCTCTGCATTTTCTTCTCTTCTTCTGTTTTAGCTACATATATTTTTTCCATAGTAAAAGGATCTCTTTCTGTGTAATACATACAGGTTGCCAATGTTCCCGGAGTAGGATAAAAGTCCTGCACCTGATCCGGTATGAATCCTGTCTTTTTCATATATATAGCAAGCTCCACCGCATCCTTGAGACTGCTCCCCGGGTGAGATGATATAAAATAGGGTACCATATATTGTTTCATGCCCAAACTTTTATTAATAGCTTTATACTTGTCACTGAACTGTTCAAACACTTCTTTGGCAGGTTTTCTCATGTTCTTGAGGACACCTGGTGAAATATGCTCCGGAGCTACCTTCAGTATCCCGCTTACATGATGCCGGCATAACTCCTTAAGAAAACTCTGATCTTTATCTGCCAGAAGATAATCATATCTTATGCCCGAACGAATGAAAACCTTTTTTATGCCGTCCATCTCTCTTACTGTTTTCAGAATATCCATATATTCACTGTGATCTACCTCCAGCTGGCTACATGGCTCAGGATAAAGACAGTCCTTTTGCTGACACATACCGTGTCTTTCCTGTTTTCGGCATGAAGGCTTTCTAAAATTAGCTGTAGGTCCACCTATATCATGTATATACCCTTTAAAACCTTTCTGCTGTTTCAGCAGCCCAGCCTCCTTCACAACAGATTCTTTGCTTCTTGCTCTGACTTCACGCCCCTGATGATATGTTATCGCACAGAAAGCACACCCTCCAAAACATCCTCTGTTAGCTGTTATGCTGAACTTGACCTCTTCTATAGCAGGAACGCCTCCCTCTTTTTCATAAGAAGGGTGATAATCACGCATATAAGGCAAATCATAGAGCATGTCCAACTCCTCTTGTTCAAGAGGTTCCTGAGGGGGATTCTGGACTACATAATTGTTTTTATCGTACTTCTCAATAAGACGAATTCCGAGTACAGAGTCATTACTTCTGTACTGCTTTGCAAAGCTTCTGCAGTAGCTCTCTTTAGATAAGGCTATCTCAGAAAACTCAGGAAGAACTATATCACCTTCCTGTATGTCAGGAGACTTGCTTCTTACACACGTTCCCCTTATCCATCCTATCTCTGCGACAGGTATTCCTGCATCTAAAGCCTCAGCAATCTCCACAGCAGCTCTTTCACCCATGCCATATATCAGAATGTCTGCTCGCGAATCCATCAGTATGGACCTTCGAACCTTATCATCCCAATAATCATAATGCCCAAGTCTCCTAAGACTTGCTTCAAGACCCCCTATTATCACAGGAATATCTTTATACGCTTCTCTGGCTCTATTGCTGTATACTATAACAGCGCGGTCAGGTCGTTTTCCGGTTTTGCCTCCCGGAGAATACACATCCCTTTTTCTTCTGTGTTTGAATACAGAATAATGGTTCACCATGGAATCCACATTTCCGCTGTTTATAAGAAAACCGAGCCTTGGTTTTCCAAATCGTTTAAAATCCTCTGTACTCTTCCAGTCAGGCTGCGAAAGTATAGCCACCTTAAATCCGTGTGATTCCAAAATCCTGCTTATAATCGCCGTTCCAAAAGAAGGGTGATCTACATAAGCATCACCCGTTATCAGCACAAAATCAGCCTGCGCCCATCCTCTGTCTTCCATATCCTTTTTATTCACCGGCAAAAACATTCAATCACCCAAATCTGATAAAATAGCTGTTCAAAAAAATCAATAGCCTGCTTACTAAAGCAGGCTATATTATAACATACTATATCTTTGTAGTATATGATAACTTTATCCAGTAACCGTTGCTCTTTACTTTACCCCAACCTCCGTCTGTTTCAACTATAGTATGAGTACCCGGTTTTATATAACCTTTTCTGGTATAAAAAATTCCGGGACCTGTTCTCATATTGAGGTCTTTCGCCGTTACCTTTACATTATATTCACCATCTACGGGAACGGTATACGAAAGTTTGATCCAGTAGCCATTCTCCGCCAACTGTCCCCAGCCGTTTTTATTAGCTTTTATAGTGCACTGTGTCCCTATAAGAAGCAGACCTTTCATGCTGTACTCAGTCCCCGGACCCGTCCTCATTCTGAGCGCCAGCGTGTTTATCTCCACTTTATATGTACCGCTGGAAGAAGATGATCCGTTTCCGGAACTTTCAGAAGAAGATGAATTTATCTTTGAAGTATACTTAAGAGCTACCCAGTAACCCGTTTCCTTAACTTTTCCCCAATCGCCTGATGTCTTGATTATCGTATAATTTCCCGGGGTTATATATCCTTTGCTCTTATAGCTTGTACTCGGACCAAGTCTCATATTGAGATTTACCGCAGAGATTTTTACTCGATAATTAGCATCTGTTCCTGTATCAACAACGTTTTCAGAAGAAGTATTCACCTTGGTTACATAACTCATACAAACCCAATAGCCACTGTCAGCCAATTTAACCCAGTTTCCGCACTCCTGACTGGCTTTATAAGTCCCCTTCTTAACATAGCCTATACGGCTGTATTCAGTTCCAGGTCCCGTCCTCATATTAAGATCTTTGGCCGTTATTTTAACACTGTAATCTACATTTTTAACTTCCGAAGACGATGAAGAATCCGTATCTGTGATATAGATGTAACCTTTAAGAGAATTGCTCCATGGAGAACCATAATGAAAGACCAGCTGATCGGCAGTCGTAGGCTTAGATGCCGACAAAGTCCAGCTTGATTCCGATACATAAGGTTTACCATTAACAACTTTTTCAACTATGGCTACATGAGAATCATAACAGGCTATAGCGCCCACTTTAGGCGTGCTGCCATATGGATAATAATTTCCCTGTTTATTTATGTCCCACCACCTGGATGCATCCCACCTGAAGTTTGTATTGAGATTTTTTCCCAATATCTCACTGGCTCTGCCATAGGCATACCAAGTACAGTTACCGGTGACATACTTTCCGTCAGACCTTTTAACCTGATTAGGACCGTATCCTGAACTGTAAAATATATTATTATTCGTATAATAATAAGTCTTTCCCGCTGCAGAACTATATGACGGAACGGTTGTCCTTGCACTGAACGCCGCATTGCTTTCTGTCGTTGTCAGCGGCATTACGATAGAAACGGCAATTATGAATGATATTATCAGTGAAAATAATTTCTTCATCTGTGATCCTTTCTCAAGCGTTCGATTTCCCTTTTCAATCCTTCAATATAACCTACCGGATATACACAAACAGGAACGATCCTTATCTCACCGTCCTTTTCATATATTTCCAGACTATCCCCTTCCTTTAAATTGAGCTTTGTTACAATTCCTTTGGGAATGGTTATCTGAGACTTTCTTCTCAATTCAGTTATCATTTTCATTGGTAGGAAATTCCCACTTTCTTAATTTCTTACTGAAATGAATTGTACCATCTTTTTACATAAAAAAACAAGAAAAAATGTCATAAAAAGAAAAAAATCGGTGATGATATTTATTCATATCATCACCGATTTTTAAACAATATCTATATGTTGTATGTTATCCAAGAAACTGCTCTACGGCATCTTTCACGTTATTACCGTCAGCAACCCCTTTTACCTTAGGCATCGTAGCTCCCATAAGTTTACCCATGAAGGCTTTTCCGCTGCCTTTTTCTACGCCTAATGTGGCTGCCGTATCCGCTACAATATCCAGTATTTCATCCGGCGTAAGCTGTTTAGGCATATACTCTGTAAGAACTTCGATTTCTGCGTTATAAGCTTCCACAAGATCCGTTCTTCCGGCCGATTCAAAATCAGCGAGGGCATCTTTTCTCATCTTAACCTGCTTGGCTAAGATGGACGCAATCCCTGCATCGTCGATTTCTTCCCTATTGTCTACTTCAAACTGCTTAATAGCAGCTCTCACAAAGCTTATGGTATCTTTTCGTACCGTCTGCTTATTTTTCATCGCTTCCTTAAAGTCAGCGTTCAATCTTTCTTTCAAGGTCAATTAAAACACCTCTAATCTGCAATTTGTCTAAAACTAATACTTTTTAGCCTTTTTTCTCGCAGCTTCAGACTTCTTCTTTCTCTTTACGCTAGGTTTCTCGTAATGTTCTCTCTTTCTGAGTTCGGACATAACTCCGTCTCTTGCGCAAGACCTCTTAAATCTCTTTAAAGCGCTTTCCAAGCTTTCGTTTTCTCTTACTATCACCTGTGCCATTTCCCGTTTCACCTCCTGACTTTACAGAAATCTTTGTAAACCTAAGAACGGCTTGCCTATAACGTTGCTATTATACTATTTTATACGGATTTATGCAAGATTTTTTTGTATAAGCCGATTATTTTGTTCCCAAACTGCATCGGGCCTTTATACTTTGAAAAACATTGCCGGTCCTGCTTTTAAGTATATACTTACAAATCAACTTTATTAAAACTTTTCAGTTGCCCCACTATTGTCTTGACACAGTTAAAGACATTTGTCTTGTTAAAACTCTTAAAACATGTTATACTCAAGACAATTTGACATGCAGATTATTAACGCGTCTGTCATCATCAGACGCCGACAAAGGAGTTAATGTTATGAATGAAAAGATCCATAGGATACAGGATTTGAAGAAAGAAAAAAACGCAGTAATAATGGCACACTATTACGTAAACGATGAGGTTCAAGATCTGGCTGATTTTGTCGGAGATTCATATTATCTGAGTGAAACAGCCTCTAAGGTTGACGCAGACATAATCTTACTCTGCGGAGTCTCTTTCATGGGAGAAAGCGCAAAAATACTCAACCCCCATAAAAAGGTACTGATACCCGACATAACTGCCGACTGCCCTATGGCTCATATGGCCGATACAGACAAGATCAAAGCTGTGCGTGAAAAATATGATGACGTAGCCGTAGTTTGCTATGTTAATTCTACAGCAGAACTTAAGGCAAACAGTGACGTTTGTGTTACCTCTTCAAATGCTCTGAAAATAGTGAAAGCTCTGTCTAACAAAAATATATATTTCATACCTGATCAAAATCTTGCCCATTTTATCGCAGACAGAATTCCCGAAAAAAATTTTATATTCAACGACGGTTTCTGCTACGTACATCACGAAATAACAGCTGATGACATTATGGCGGTAAAGAAAAAACATCCTAATGCTCCTGTTCTGGTACATCCGGAATCGAAGCCTGAGGTAGTTGCTCTTGCAGATTACACCGGAAGTACATCGGGAATAATAAATTATGCCACAGAAAACGATAGTAAAGAATACATAATCATTACTGAATCGGGCGTTTTATATGAACTGAAAAAGAAAAATCCCAACAAGACATTCTTTACTGTCAAAACTCCTCAAGTCTGTTCCAATATGAAAAAAATCAACATAGATAATATTATCGAAGCACTCGAAAAAGAATCTCCGGAAATAAATATGGACGAGACTCTTATTAAAAACTCATACGCACCTATGAAAAAAATGCTTGAATTATCAAGATAATCTAAAAATCATATCTTACCAATTATTTTAAATTTTAAAATTTTTTGGGATATAAAAAATCATGTCCCTTTAAACAATTTATAAGAAAGAAGGATTGACTCATCATGAAAAACAAATATGATGTGATCATTGTAGGTACAGGAGTTGCCGGTTGTTTTACGGCATTGCATCTCCCTTCAGATATGGATATTTTAATGATCACAAAAGGCGGTCTGGAAGAAAGCGACTCTTTTCTGGCACAAGGCGGTATCTGTGTATTAAAAGGCGATGATGATTACGATAGTTTTTTCGAAGATACAATGAAAGCCGGACATTATGAAAACAGCGTAGAATCTGTAGACTTTATGATCAGAGAATCTCAAACAGTAATAAATGAACTTATTGAATATGGCGTAGAATTCGAAAAAAACTCTGGCAAGCTTGCTTTTACACGTGAAGGAGCCCACTCTACCAACAGAATATTATATCACGATGATATTACAGGTGAAGAAATCACCAGTAAGCTTTTATCACACGTAAAAGAAAAAAAGAACATAACCATCATGACTCATACAACCATGCTGGATGTATTATGCAAAAACCAGAGCTGTGACGGAATTCTTATGACCGATCCGTCAGGCAGTATAATTCCCGTGTTTGCAGAGAATGTGATGTGGGCATGCGGAGGGATCGGAGGCATATATAACAACTCCACAAACTTTTCTCATCTTACAGGAGATGCCCTTGCTATATCTCTAAAACGAAATATCAAACTGAAAAATATCAGCTATATACAAATACATCCTACCACTCTTTTTTCAAAAGCTGACGACAGAAGATTTCTGATATCGGAATCTGTACGCGGCGAAGGAGCACATTTATACGATAAAAACGGAAACCGTTTTGTCAATGAACTCCTTCCGCGTGACGTAGTTTCCAATGCGATTTTCCAACAGATGAAAAAAGATGGTACAGAACACGTATGGCTATCTTTCCTGCCTATAAAAAATATAAATATAAAAGACAGGTTTCCGAATATATACAGAAAATGTCTGGAACATGGCTATAATATAACAAAAGATTTGATACCTGTAGTACCCGCTCAGCATTACTTTATGGGCGGAGTTGATGTCGATCTGAACAGTCGCACCTCTATGAATCATCTGTATGCATCAGGAGAAACATGCTGTAACGGAGTCCATGGAGCCAACAGGCTTGCAAGCAACTCACTTCTGGAAAGTCTTGTTTTCGCAAAAAGTGCAGCCATGCATATAAGCAGCAGCCCCTCCTTAGGATCACAGAGATTCAGCAAAAATATCGGAATGCCTCTGGAATCACTGTCAGAAATATATAATCTTACATTGACAGAATATGAAGACACGCAAAAATATACTGAAAACAACAAAAAACAGATACTTGAAGCTATCCGAAAAGATAAGAAGGAGTCGGCATAATGGACAATATTACAATGAAAAACAATGCAGATCATTTAATTTTAATGGCACTGCATGAGGATATATCTTCAGAAGATGTATCCACAAATTCTGTAGTCAGAAAAAAAACTTACGGTTCTGCTCAGCTTTTATGCAAAGAGGACGGAATCATTGCAGGCCTTGATGTATTCAAACGTGTTTTCGAACTTCTTGATGATGACATACGCATGGAAACTTCAGTTTCCGACGGTGATATGATAAAAAACGGACAGCTTATAGCTACCATTATCGGCGATGTAAAAGCCATATTGTCAGGTGAACGAACAGCTCTCAATTTTTTACAGAGAATGAGCGGCATCGCCACATATACAAAAAATATGTCCGATATCCTCAAGAACAGCAAAACAAAACTTCTCGATACCCGAAAGACTACGCCTAATATGAGAATATTCGAAAAATACGCTGTAAGAACAGGCGGCGGATATAACCACAGATATAACCTTTCAGATGGTGTTATGCTTAAAGATAATCACATAAATGCAGCCGGAGGCGTTGCTAATGCAATAAAAATGGCGAAGGAATATGCCCCTTTTATAAGAAAAATAGAAGTGGAAGTGGAGAACCTAAAAATGCTGCAGGAAGCCCTTGAAGCAGGAGCGGATATAATTATGCTGGACAACATGTCTGAGGAAGATATGAAAACAGCTGTTGAAATGGTTAAAGGCAAAGCGGAAACAGAATGTTCGGGAAACGTTACGGCAGAAAACCTGAAAAAGCTTGTAGATATAGGTGTCGACTACATATCAAGCGGAGCTCTTACCCACTCTGCTCCTATCCTTGATCTTTCCCTTAAAAACCTTAAATTGCTTTGATCCTGAACTCAAAAAGAGATACGATATCTGCTAAAACTTTCGTATCTCTTCTTTATTATGTTTCTTTTTATATTTAAAAAGAAACATACTCAAAATGAAAATCACCGCCAAAGAGACAGCAAACACAAAAACTATCCTTACAGCCATATCAGCAAAAAATCCTTCCGGAAATAATCTTATCATATAATCTTCAGCAGGATCAAACAGCCACAGATCATTATTAAAAAATATCCGGTGAAAAATCTCAAACACCTTATTGAAATCTATAAATGATACAACCGCTATTACAGCAGAAAATAACACCGTTACAGATAATACTGCCTGATAAGACCTCGCAAAAATTCTTATTATATTTGCCTTCGTGATAAAGAGAAAAATAAGGCAGACTGCCATTACTATACATGATCCCATCCTTATCCGTATTCCTGCAGCAAACAAAACTCTTACTTCCTCCATATGAAATCTATCCTGCTGGTTGAAAAATTCCTGCTCTTTTCCCTCTATATCTGTTACAACTGATAATACATCCGTATCACCCCTCAGGTATGTCATTACCTCCTCTGTAACATACATGACATCATCCATTGTCATATCAAGCTCCGACAGCACATCGTATTTCCTGTATCCCTCTTCATATACGCTGAAATCAGAATATAAAACAATATCTATGCTTATAAATAATAACATAACAATCAATGAAAACGCAAAAATTACTCCTGCCGTCCAATGCGCAAATCTCATTTATTAAGAATCATCCTTTCAATCAGCAATTTCATCATAGACAGTGATCATATTCTGCATTATGTGCCTTATTATCATTGATCTGCTGACAACGCCGACTAACGTTCCGTTGCTGACAACAGGAACCTTTTTTATCTTCTGCACTGAAAGCGCCTGCGCCGCTTCATCGACACTGTCTTCTGAATCCATGCAGACAACATCCTTTGTAGCAATCTCTGCAGCCTTCATTTCCATGAGATCCTGAACCTTGTCCTCAAAAGAAGTATTATCAATAACAGTAACAGATATATCACAATAATCAAAAATAATCGGTTTATGTTTCGACACATATTTCATTATATCGCCGTCACTTATAAAACCGACTACTTTCAAATCGCCATCAACAAGAGGAACTCCTCCGATCCCCTTTTCATACAGATACTCCATGACCTCTTTTACATTAACATTTTCGTGGCATGTATAAACGTTTTCTTCCATGATATCTTTTACTTTGATCATAGCCTTCCTCCCCGCCCACACGGCAGCAGTCAACTGTATTGCGTCTACCCCTGTATGTATATTGATATTTATTTTATCTTCCTATCAGCCCGGAGGCCATGTCATCTTTCTCTTTCCCAAAAGATGAAAGTGTATATGTTTGACTGTCTGAAACCCATCTTCTCCGCAGTTGTTTACCAGTCTGTACCCGTTTTCCAGACCCAGTGTCTTCGCAATATCTTTCACTTTAGTCATTATATGTCCCAAAAGCTCTTTATCTTCTTCACCAACATCATCAAGCGAAGCTATATGTTTCTTGGGTATGATTAGTACATGAACCGGTGCCTGAGGGTCCAAATCATGAAAACATAAAATCTTATCATCTTCATATACCTTGTTTGAAGGTATCTCTCCCTTAGATATCCTGCAAAATATACAATCGTTCATATCTTCATCTCCTTTCTATTTTTGTTCATTATACCACATTATTCCATTTATAGACTTTCTTTTTTAGCTATATTTACTGCTCCTTAAACCAGTTCTCCCATCATGCCATCACTGTAAGGTTCTGTCAGCTTTACTTCTACGATGGTATTGAGCATCTCCTCCGCCTTCTCCATATGTTCTGTTTTTATATATGTCTTAATATAGTTGCCTGTATACCCTGTGATCATTATTTTCTCCTCATATACCTCCTCAAGAAGAACTTTTTCAATATTGCCTTTATTACGTCTGAAAAATTCTGCCGCCGCCATCCTTCCCGCTTTATGCAACTTATCGCTTCTCCTGTTTTTTACCTGAGGCGCTATATGTCCCTTCATTTCGGCCGCTTTTGTAAACGGCCTCTTGGAATATTTAAAAATATGGGTTTTACAAAATCCGCACTGCTCCACGAGACTGCAGCTTTCTTCAAAATCCTTCTCCTTTTCTCCCGGAAACCCTACTATAATATCAGTTGATATCCCATATAACGGATCAAATTCTTTCAGAACCTTCACTATATCCATATATCCTTTTCTGTCATATGGTCTGTTCATGGCACAAAGGATATCGTCGCTGCCACTCTGAGCAGAAAGATGCAGATGGTGACATAATTTTTCATATTTCAAAAGTCTTTTGACATAATCGGCATTAACTACAGCAGGTTCAAGTGAACTTAAACGTACCCTGAAGTCTCCCTGCATTTTATCAAGAGCTGCAATTATCTTTTCGACTCCATAAAGCTGTGGCTTTCGCTCATTCTTATTTTCCATATCATAAAGTGCAGTATTTATTCCTGTCAAAACAAGTTCCTTATAACCGGCCTTTATAAGCTGCTCTGCCTCACTTATGATCTCGTCAAAATCTCTGCTTCTCACCTTGCCTCTGGCATATGGGATAACACAATATGTACAAAATCTGTTACATCCCTCCTGGATCTTTATATAAGCTCTCGTCCTGTTTTCAGAATCGCTGATGATCCCTATATCATCATACACGTCGAGTTCTTCATACCCTTTTATATGTATCTGCTTTATCCTCTCCTGCATGAATCTGGATACATACTGTGTAAGGCGGCTCTTTTCATTGGTTCCTGCAACGATATCCACACCTTCCACTGCTGATACTTCCTCCGGCTTTATCTGAGCATAGCAGCCTGTTACTGCAACTATACTATGGGGATTTACCTTTTTCATCTTCCGTATATACTGTCTTGACTTCTTATCAGCCACAGCAGTAACCGTACATGTATTTATGACATAAACATCGGCAAACTCTCTTTCATTCACGACCTCATACCCTGCTGCCCTGAATTTTTCAGAAATTGCCTCTGTCTCATATCTGTTAACTTTACATCCTAATGTATGAAACGCAACCTTCATCATATGTCCTCCTAATTCATTATAACACAGCTGCTATACACATAAAACAAAGGATACGTTCATATTTTTAAATAGTCAAGGAGGTTTTTATGGAAAAGAAAAAAGCCAAAGCCATGGTAATAAGCATATTAGCCATATGTACCGCTTTATCATTATGTTTTTCTGTACTTTTATCAGACCCTGCTGCTCTTACAGGCAAAAAAGTAAAAGACAATCAGAACCCCATAAAATGGGTGGAATTCAATATACCTTACGAAGTCCTCAAGCGTGCTATGGATATCGACATAGATACATATGATGAACAAACACACATAGACTGGGTAGATATTCTGGCCTATCTGGGTGCCAAATACAGCGGTAATTTTGATAATTACAAAAAACAGGACATGGACAGCTTCGTCTCTGAGGTAAAAAAAGGCAAATCAACAGCAACCATAACCAAAGACATGGAATACTTCAACTACTACAGCAGAGCTTATGGAGCTGTGCTGAATGGCTTTCTTGGAGAATATCAGATAAAGATACCAGACAAAGAATCAGGAGAGGAAACATGGAAAAAGGCTTATGGACTCAAAGCTTTCTCTCCCATCGCTGATGGATTTTATTATTCCGATTTTGATGATTTCGGAGAAAACAGAAGTTACGGATACAGCAGAAGACATTTAGGACATGATATGATGGCTTCTGTCGGCACTCCTGTTATCGCTGTTGAAAGCGGTACAATCGAAGCTCTCGGATGGAATCAGTACGGAGGCTGGAGGCTTGGTATAAGAAGTTATGACAAACAGCGATATTATTATTATGCTCACCTTCAAAAGGACGATCCTTACGCCGATAATCTATATGTTGGAGCAACCGTCACAGCCGGTGATGTCATAGGATATACCGGACAGACCGGTTACAGCCTCAAAGAAAACACCAATAATATCGACACTCCACATCTTCATTTCGGCATGCAGCTTGTATTTGATGAAGAAGCAAAAGACAGCCCCACTCAAATATGGATAGATCTTTACTCTATAACCAAGCTCCTGTCATCTCACCGCTGCACTGTAATAAAAAATGAAACCACAGGAAAATATGAAAGAAAATATCCTTTTATCGAAAAAAACCACTATCTTGAAGAAATGCAGGCCTCTGCAGAAACGTCAAACGCTAACGAAATACAGCTCCCCATAATCATGTATCACTCTATATTAAAAGAAAACAAAAATAATAATAAATATATCGTTTCTCCCAAGCTTTTTGAGGAAGATCTCAAATATCTGAAAGAACAAGGATATACTCCTGTTTTCATGAAAGATGTAATATCCTTCGTAGAAGGGAAAAGCAAACTTCCCAAAAAGCCTATCGTTATCACCTTCGATGACGGATATTACAATAATTATTATTACGCTTATCCACTCCTCAAAAAGTATAATATGAAGGCAGTTATCTCAGTAGTGGGAAAAATGTCTGACGAGTTTTCAAACAGTAATGATAAAAACCCCAATTATGCTCACGTAACATGGGACGATATCCTGGAAATGCATCTTTCAGGATACTGGGAAATACAAAACCATTCCTATGACTGTCATACATATGACCAAAGAAATGGAGTTTCCCAGGTATCAAATGAAAGCGACAGCCATTATAAATCGTTTCTTACCTCTGATATATGTCATCTGCAGGACAAAATAGCCTATGTAACAGGTGTTGCTCCCAATACCTTTACATATCCATTCGGCGCTTTTAATGAAAATACAGACACTGTACTGAAAGATATCGGCTTCAAGGCAACCTTGAGTTGTACAGAAGGAGTAAGTACCGTAAAAAAAGGAGACCCACAATGCCTTTATAAACTAAAGCGACATTTGAGACCTCCCGATATTCCTGCAAAAGAATTCTTTACATTCCTTCAATAATATACGCAGTATAAAAATCCCACTGTTTCCTCAGAAATATGATAAAATATATTTCTAATGAAATTCTAATCTTTCTTAAATAATTATCTAATATCTGTTGTTTATCATTATCTCATATCAAACAACAGCCGGCAGTGTTGATATCGCAGAAACACAAAAAGATATTTCGCATGAATCAAAGGAATAAAGGGAAAATATGGATAATATAGAAAAAGCAGAAAAACTGAAAAAAAGAGCTAATATTTCTTATGAAGAGGCAAAAGAGATTTTGGAACAATGTGACTGGGATCTTCTGGATGCAGTTATCGAACTCGAAGCAAGAGGCAAGATAAAAAGTGAAAACTCCGGTTCGTATACTGCTCCTTCCAACACTCATCAAGAAGTACCGAAAAATCCGAAACAAGTTGCGGAAACTTACCAGAATTACGACAAAAACAAGAAAAAAGAGAGAAGTTTTTTCAAAATTATATGGGATGGCATAGTCTTTCTTCTCAAAAAGGGGTGTGAAAATACATTTATCGTATCTAAAAACGGCAGAAATATCATGGATATTCCCGTTATACTTCTTGTAATACTGATGGTAATATCTTTATGCACAGTACTCATAATAATGCTGATAGCCCTATTCTGCGGCTACAGGTACAGTTTTTCGGGACCTGATCTTGGCAATGATAAAGTAAACTCAGTCATGAACAAAGCCGGAGACGCTGCTGAAAATATAAAAGATGAATTTTCCTGCAAAGATGCCTATCCGAACAGTTCTGAAAATCGTGAAAAAGATACCGAAAACAATAAAAATGAAACACAGGAAAATTAATATACGAGTAAAAAGGAAATTAGATATACATGTCAGAAAAAATACTTATCATTGAAGATGAAGAAAAAATTGCAAGATTTATAGAGCTGGAGCTTTCCCATGAAGGATATGAAACAACAAAAGTATTCAATGGAAGAAACGGACTCGAAATGGCCCAGTCAGGCCATTTCGATCTTATCCTTTTGGATATAATGCTTCCCCAAATAAGCGGTCTTGAGGTGCTTCGCCGGTTGAGAAGATCTTCCCATGTCCCGGTCATACTGCTGACAGCACGTGACGCAGTTATGGACAAAGTATCAGGCCTTGATATGGGTGCCGACGACTACATAACAAAACCTTTCGCTATAGAAGAGCTTCTGGCCCGTATAAGGGTCTGCCTCAAACACAGAAAAACAGCCGGTTTTGAGGACAACATGCTGACAGCAGGAAAATTATGTCTTGATACCTCATCAAGACGCGTAACATATGATAATAATGATATACAGCTTACCAACAGAGAATTTATTCTTCTAAGAACCCTCATGGAAAACAAATCAATAGTTTTATCAAGAGACACCCTGCTCAACAAAGTCTGGGGATATGATTACATGGGAGAAACCAACATTGTCGATGTGTATATCTATTATCTGAGAAATAAGATAGATGATGTATTCAACGATAAGATAATACGAACCGTACGAGGCGTGGGGTATATAATAAAATGAGTGACAATAAGCATACAAAATCCATATCAAGAAAAATAAACGCCGGCAACTTTTCTCAGCTGCTGTCATCTTTTATACTAATAGACATTCTGATTATAGTCATCTCTGTCTCTATGTGGTGTTACAGCGCAGAAAAAAAAAGCAGCAGTACTCTTAAAGTATTTTCTGACAGAAAATTCTCATCAGTTACATCGCTGAAAATAGAAGAAAACGATCGATCATCAGATGAATATAAAGCCACAATTCAATACAAAGAAACCGATAAAAACCGTTTCACTTTCATATTTCCTAAAAAATTTGAAAAATTTTTAATGAAAACCGTATATGTATATAAAGATAGCAACGATTTTGAACATTTTCTTTACAGCGGAGACTTTCTTGTAAATCTAACATCCTGTCTCTATGTACTAATTTTTACAGAAATGATCACTCTATTTTCCTGTGCAGTTTCAGGAGCCTCTAAAATAAGACGTCATCTGGCGCCCCTAGATGAGTTGGCCTTTAAAGCACATATCCTGGGAAACACTACTGACTTTGACCAGCAAGCATTCGCTGAACTGGAAAATGCCATAAATGCCATAAGTCCTGCCAAAGAAGGAGTTAAGCTCCGCACCGGCAATGCTGAAATGATACAGCTCGAAAACTCTATCAACAATTTGCTGGACAGAATGAGAGACAGCTACAGACAGCAGTCCAGATTCGTTTCAGACGCCTCTCACGAGCTGCGCACACCGCTTTCAGTATTACAGGGTTATGTAAATATGCTGGACAGATGGGGAAAAAATGATGAGAAAATACTAGATGAATCTATAGATGCCATAAAAAGTGAAACCCAACATATGCAAAAACTTGTAGAACAGCTGCTTTTCCTTGCAAGAAGTGACAGTGGAAAGACAAAACTCAATATACAAGCCATATCACTCAATGACATGATGCAGGAAGTATATGAAGAATCAACAATGATAGATCACAAACATAAATATATTTTTAAACCGGCAAAAGAGGACATACAGGCATACGGTGATATATCAATGCTTAAGCAGACAGTCCGCATACTGTTGGATAATGCTGTCAAATATACTCCTGAAGGATCATCCATCATATTAAAAACTATGCTGACCAATAATACGCCTTCCTTTATAGTCCAAGACGAAGGCATAGGTATCAGAGGAAACGATATTCCTCACGTCTTCGAACGTTTTTTCCGTTCTGATCCGGCAAGAAGAAAAGACAACGGAGGAACAGGTCTGGGTCTTTCCATCGCAAAATGGATAATAGACAAACATGGCGGATATTTCAGCATACTGTCGCGTGAAGACATAGGAACCAGAATAACAGTCAGTCTGCCGCAAAAGAATTTATAGCAACTGCATTCCTTATACTATCCTGTTAAGACGCCCTCCTTTAAGAAAACTTTTAAGATTTTCTGCACATGTTTCTATTACGATTCTCCTCGTTTCTAAAGGAGAAAAACCTATATGAGGAGTGATAAAACAATTTTCAAGAGATAAAAGCGGATTGTCTTTTTCAGGTGGTTCCAAAGCCATCACATCTATCGCAGCTGCCGAAATCTTCCTTGATTTCAAAGCCCGGGCCAGAGCATTTTCATCTATAAGCCCGCCTCTGGCCGTATTGATAAGTACAGCGCCATCTTTCATATTGTTTATAAAATCTTCGTTAACAATTCCGGCGTTGTCTTCTGTTAGGGGGCAGCTCAGTGATACCACATCAGAAGATATGGCGGCGCTCGGATTGCGACTGTATATGTTCACCTTCATTCCAAGAGCCTTTGCGATCTCTGCTATCCTCTTTCCGATAGCCCCATAACCTATTATTCCGATAGATTTTCCGCAAAGCAGGGTTATAGATACATCAGAAAATCCACCGTCACTTTTACTGTTCCATTTACCGTTTTTCACTGCGTCATCATATATATGTATCTTGTTAGTTACATACAGCAGAAGAGCTGCCGCATGCTGTGCAACAGCATCCGACGCATATGCGGGAACATTGGTAACTGCTATTCCCAGCTCTTCTGCTGCTTCTGTATCAACGTTGTCAAATCCTGTAGCTGCTATTCCTATATACTTCAGATCAGTGAACTGTTCCATGATTTTCCTGTCTATTATTACAGAATCTGTAATGATAGCTTCTGCTCCTATAAGCCTCTCTTGCATCTGCTCTTTTTCAGTCTTTTCATACCACTGAAATGTACAAAAATGTTGAAAAGTTTTCCATGATATATCTCCGGGATTCACCCCTGCACAGTCCAAAAATACACATTTCATGTCATCATAACTCCATTTCATATATGATCATTGATAATGCCGCAAGAGATGCTGTCTCAGTTCTCAAAATCGTTTTACCCAGCGATACTGATTTTCCTCCGCTTCCGGTAATTCTTTCAGCTTCTTCCCGGGAAAATCCTCCCTCAGGTCCTATTATGACGGCTATACTCTCCACATTCAGCTCTTTGGCATTGTCTGATGAGCCATTTTGCTGTCTCAGAACATCCTTTATCGTCACGCCATCTTCATTTTCATATGGAAACAGAACAAGATCAAAGTCACCGAATGAATCTATCACCTCCGTCATTTTAACAGCTTGTGATATCTGCGGAATTATCCCGCGTCTGCATTGTTTAACCGCTTCATCCGATATCTTCTGCCACCTCTGTATTTTCTTACTGAAATTACCCTTATCAGACACCACTGTCCTGTCAGTAAATACAGGAATTATACTGCTTACGCCAAGCTCTACGGCTTTCTGTACTATCAGCTCCATCTTTCCCTGTTTAGGTATGCCCTGAAACAACGTTATCTTGATATCAGGTTCCGAAGAAAATTTTTGTTTATCCAAGATCAAAACTTTTGCGCAGTCTTCATCAATAGACACTATTTCAGTCCTGTATTCCCAAACTTGCGAATCTGAAATATCCAGCCTGTCACCTGCCGAAAGACGCAGCACTCTCTCCATATGGTGCAAATCGTTTTTATCATCTATCGTGATATACTTTTCTCCTACATTCTCAGGAGGAACAAAAAATCTTCTCATTACTTACCTTCTTGCCACTATGGCACACCACTCGCCGTCTTCTTCTATTTCAAGTATTTCAAAACCTGCATTCCTTATAGCTTCAGATACAGTCTCCTTCTTTTCTGTCAATATACCTGAGGATATGAATATTCCTCCATCTTCCATATGATTTGCTGCACTTTCAGCAAGCACCATAACAAGATCTGCCATCAGGTTAGCCACAATAATATCAGCTTTAAAATCTATTCCTTTTGTCAGATCTCCCTGAACTACAGACACATTATTTAAAACTCCGTTGAGTTTTACGTTTTCGGCAGCTACACTTACAGCATCCTTATCTATCTCAACAGCCATGACCTCGCCTGCCCCTAAAAGAGCAGCAGCTATGGAAAGGATACCTGACCCGCATCCTATATCAAGAACCTTTTTATTCTCAGGAAAATCGCTGAGATACTTTTCCATCAGCCTGAGACATAAAGAAGTAGTCTCATGAGTTCCTGTTCCAAAAGCCATTCCCGGATCTATCTGGAGTACGATTTCTCCATCGCCGGCGATGTACTCTTCCCACGTTGGTTTCACCACTATACGCTTGGTTATCTTAGAAGGCTTGAAATTTTCCTTCCATTTATCCTTCCAATCTTCATCATCTACAGTCACCGCCTCTGCATATAACCTTCCGAAGTCTACGTCCCAACCGTAGAGGCCTTCAAGCTCCTTGCTCTTAAGCATCATCACTGCTATTTTAAGTTCCTGTATTTTTTCTCTGTTTTCCGGAGTATCTTCAAAATAAGCTGAAATACTCGGTTCACGCTCAAGATCTTCCTTAAGCTGATCATCTACATAATCCCAGTCGTACTCATTCTTTTTATTCAAAATATCTTCCATATCAGCCGGATCTGTTATGGAGACACTATCTATTCCTTTTGACATAAACATAGCAGTTACCTGCTCTATCCCCTGTCTACTGGCACGTACTTTGAATTCAATATATTTCATATTATTTCCTCCCATTTTAATATGTATGATTATAACAGAAAAGCCCGGATGAGCCAACAGCCTCCGGGCTTTTACGCAATTCCTTAGTGAATATTCATATCATCCAAGCCTGTAGTGATATCTGTTTTTGTATTTTTTAAACATCGCAAATGTAAGCCCCAATGTGGTTATTTCTGCAAATGTGAGCGTCAGGAAAACTCCCGTCATACCAAACAGCCAGCTTAGAATCATAACACCTATTATATTCATTATCAAAGCTCTGGACATTGATATAAGAGCTGAAACAGGTCCGTTGCCATATGCAGTGAAAAATCCCGAAGCAAATATATTGGCTCCGCACAAAAGCAATGCTCCCGATAAGAATCTTACACCTGTGAGAGCTATATCAAACAGCTCGCTTCCCGGTCTTTCAAAAATCATAACTATATATTTCCCAAACAGCAGACATCCTACGGCGCTTACTATACATGTCACCAGTATAAACCGTTTTGAGTACTTTATGAATATATTTACTTTGTCATAATCCTTTGCTCCGTAAAAATAACTTATCAGAGGAGCGACTCCCATCACATATCCTAAATGTATCGAGATAAGCAGATAATGGATATTCAGTACAATGCTCATGGCTGCAACGCCTACATTGCCTACTATCTTTATAATGACTATATTGAAGAAAAAAGTTGTTATGCCTGACGACGCCTCACTTACCATTTCAGAAGATCCGTTTAAGAAGCAGTGCCCTATGAATCTCCAGTCATTTTTCAATTTAACAAACTTAAGCTTGGTATCAGCAAATATGAAGTATGCGCCCCCTACCAGCATAATGACCACAAAACCGCTTATATTAGCATATGCAGTTCCTTTTATTCCCATATCCATAGGTCCCATAAATATGTAATCAAGGATCAGATGTACAACGCCGCCTGAAAGATACAGAAACAATGTAAAGGCCGGCTTTCCGTCTACTCTTATGAAATATTCAAACAGCTGCCCCAAAAATGCTGCAGGAAATCCCCACACAAGAATCTGAAGATAGTCGCGGCAATATTCTCCCAATTCATCAGTAGCTCCCAAAAAATTTACGATAGGATCCATAAAAATGATACATATCACCGAAAACAAAATACCTGAAATAATAGATACTATACATATAAGGGTATATTTTTCATTTGCTCCCTGCTGGTCACCTTCTCCCATCTTTATAGCCACTATTGCACTTGATCCTGCTGCCAGCATGACAGCAAATCCCCACATAAGTCCCTGCACCGGATAAGCTATAGAAAGACCTGCCAATGCATCTTCTCCTACTAAATTGACTACAAAAATGGAATCCATATTGTAATAAAGACCAATTATAACCATCATCAGTACGGATGGCCATACAAAGTGAATAAACCTTTTAGGTGTAACTTTATCCGAAAAAATAGCTTCCATATATTTACCTCCTGTTTTATAATAAAGTATACTGTAACCATATAGTCAACAATATTTTTAATTTTCAGGAGTAATATAATGGGAAAATTCAGAAAAAAGCCTAAAGGATATTTTACAACAGGAGAATTCGCTAAGCTATGCGGAGTAAAAAAACAAACTCTATTCCATTATGATCAGATCGGAATACTTAAACCCGAAATAATAGGAAGCAATGGTTACAGATATTATTCGGTCCTTCAGTTTGATACCTATAATACTATCGCCATGTTAAAAGAACTCGACATTCCTCTATCTTATATAAAAGAATATCTGGCCAGAAGAAACCCATCATCTTTTCTGATGCTTCTTAAGGAACATGACACACTCATAGATGAAAAAATTTCTGAGCTACTTTGGCTCAAAACTTTTATCAGAGGAAAAATCAAAATAACAGAAGAAGGCATACAAGCCCGTCATAGCTATATCCACATAGAATATCGTCCGCAGGAGCATTATATAATCACCGAATACAGCGGCGGCCCCAATAATATCGACGAATACTCAGCTTATGCCAACCATTTATCCCATTGTCACCAAAACCAAATATTCAGTCCTTATGTGACAGGCGGTCTTATTGCTGTAGACGGAGGATATACATCGGAAAACTACCGTTATTCCCATCTTTATACAAAACTTACTCCGGAAGACATCGGATATTCTTCTGTCAATATAACCACTATTCCTCCAAGAGCTTATGCAGTCATATACAGTACTCTTGGTTTTAATCCTGTATGTTCCATGCTTCCGAGGCTCATTGACTTTGCCGTAAAAAACAATTACATTCCCGGAAAACATTTTTTTGAAGATATCCTTTTAGACAGTGCTTCACGTTCAAGTCTCGACGAATATATTGTAAAAGTAGCCCTTCCCATAAGCGAAAAACCTCAGACATAATTATCTGATACGTCCGGGATCTCAATATATTGATTTCATATCATATATCATACATATCTTCTTTATTTTATGACCTCATTTTTCCATCTGCTGCCACGATATCTCAGGCAAAAACATATTGAACGTACAGCCCAATCCACAACCATTGCGATCCATACTCCCAAAACTCCCAATCCGATATATTTGCCTAACACAATACCAAACATGATCCTGAATATCCACATAGATGCAACACCTACTATCATAGTAAAAGTCACATCTCCCGCAGCTCTCAGTACATTAGGCACAGTAAATGACAGCGGCCAAATAAATATGGCGGACACGCAGTTAACCATTATCAGCTGTGAAGCAAGTTCTCCTGTTTCCTGTGACAACCCGTATATTTTTATGATAAAAGGCATAGCTAACATTATAAGAACATTCGTCAACAGCATGGCAGCATATACCCATTTCAGCAGTTTTTTCGTGTAAAATCTCACCTGCCCATAATCTCCGGCCCCCACACATATACTTATTACTGATACTACACCATATCCCATTGCCATACCAGGAAGAACAGCTATCATTGAAACAGCATTTGAAACAGCGTTAGCTGCTATTGATACAGTCCCCAAACCTGATATCATGCTGAGCAGTATAAGCTTGCCCAGCTGAAACATACTGTTTTCCACCCCATTGGGAACACCTATCTTTAAAATCTTTTTTATAAATCCCCAGTCAGGCTTTACACCTATACCTCTGCTTATATGTACCTGTCTGTTCTGATTTCTCAAAAGCGCGATCATCACAGCAGCAGCTGTGATTCTTGATATCAGTGTAGGTATGGCGACTCCTTCAACACCTCTGTGAAATCCGAATATCAATATTGCATTGCCGGTCACATTAATAATATTCATCAGCAAAGATACATTCATAGAAGCTTTTGAATTTCCTACACTTCTGAAAAGAGCCGCGCCTGAATTATATATGGATATAAAAGGAATAGATGCTACCACTATGATATAATAAGTATTACAGTATTCAAGAACATCTTTCTCTATATCTCCGAAAACGAGAGAGAGGAACTGATCTTTAAAGATATACATTATAACAATTATAGCCAAAGTTAAAATTACCGAAAAAACCATGAGCTGATCTGCCGCTTTGTTAGCATTGTCTTTTTTCTGCTGCCCAAGAAACTGGCCTACAACTACTGCTCCACCCGTAGCCAAAGCCGTCAGCACAGTAATAACCAATACCATGACGGAATCCACAAGAGATACAGCCGATACCGCAGCCTCTCCCACACTTGCCACCATCACCGAATCAAGAAGCCCCACCGCAAAAACAAGAAATTGTTCTATAAAAAGAGGCCACAGAAGCTTCATAAGATACTTGTTCGAAAACATCATTTTAGCTCCATTACTCTGCAAATCTTTTTCATTTTCTTTCTTTTTTATCATTTCACACACCACAATGCAAACATACTCACTAACCACAAATAGAGTGTAGATCCTGAGGATCTACACTCTTTGCTTCTTTACAACTTTATGAGAAAAATTCCTTTATTGAATCCAGAAAACTGCTTTTCTTATGATAACATTCACTTGTCACAGTTTTCCCCATAGATGCAATAGCTTTTTTCTGTTTGGAATTAAGCTTCGTAGGCACTTCCAAAGTGACTTTGACGTAAAGATCTCCCTTCTTACTGCTCCTAAGGCTCTTTATCCCCTTTCCTTTGAGTCTGAATACCGTACCGGGCTGTGTTCCGGCCGGAACCTTATAGGAAACTTTCTCTTCCAGGGTAGGTACTATTATATCATCTCCAAGAGCCGCCTGATCAAAAGTTATAGGTATTTCAAGCCATAAATCCTGTCCTCTTCGTTCAAAGAGTTTGTGAGGCTTCACATTTATCACTATATACAGATCCCCGTCAGGCCCCCCATTAATCCCGGGCTCGCCCTGACCTTTAATAGGAATAACCGAATCATTATCCACACCTGCAGGTATGTTCACGGAAATAGTTACATTCTCTTTCACTCTTCCCGTTCCCCCACAGTCTCTGCAAGGCGTTTCATTTATCTCTCCTGTACCGTTACAGTCAGGACAAGGTGATACGCTTTGGAATGTTCCCAGCGGCGTCCTCTGAGAAGTCCTAACCTCTCCCGTTCCTCCGCATTTAGGACACTGCTTCTTTGATGTACCCGGCGCCGCTCCGGTGCCGTCACAAGTTTTACATGCTACAAACTTGTTTATGCGGATCTGCTTTTTTGTACCGAATGCAGCTTCCTCAAAATCTATGGTTATAGCCTTCTGAAGATCACTGCCTTTTCTCGGCCCGTTTCTGCGCGAACTGCCTCTGCTACCGCCCCCGAAACCTCCAAAAGCACCTCCGAACATATCAAAGATATCTTCAAACCCTCCAAAACCTCCGAAGCCTCCAAAACCACTGCCGCCCCCGAAGCCCGAATTAGGATCTACACCAGCATGACCGAATCTGTCATACTTTTCTTTCTTTTCGGGATCAGAAAGCACTGCGGATGCTTCATTGATTTCCTTGAATCTCTCCTCAGCTTCTTTATCACCCTGATTTTTATCGGGATGATATTTCATAGCCATTTTTCTGAAAGCCTTCTTTATCTCATCATCACTGGCCCCCTTTTGTAATCCAAGGACCTCGTAATAATCTCTCTTATCTGCCATTGATACTTCCTCTATATAAACATAACTTCGCTTGCGGCCTTAAAAGACCGCAAGCTGTTATCATAAATTATTCAATCCATCTCACCGTTATAGCTTATTTATCATCATCTACGACTTCGTAGTCAGCGTCAACCACATTATCATCCTTAGGTGCTGCATTACTATCAGTCGAAGCACCTGCTCCCCCTGCCATATTAGGATCTGCTCCGGCAGCCTGAGCCTGCTGATACATTTTAGCTGAAAGAGTATGGAATTTTTCCGTAAGTTTTTCTGTCTTGTCCTTAATATCATCGATATTATTGGCTTCCAATGCTTTTGAGAGTTCATCTTTAGCCGCATTTATATCATTTTTCTCATCATCTGAAAGTGATCCTTCAAGATCTTTCATATTCTTTTCAGTTTCATATACTAAAGTCTCAGCCTTATTTCTTGCTTCGATCTCTTCTTTCTTTTTCTTATCTTCAGCCGCATATTGCTCTGCTTCCTTAACTTTAGCCTGAATCTCATCATCTGAAAGTTTTGTGGAGGAAGTAATAGTTATGCTCTGCTCCTTACCTGTTCCCATATCCTTAGCGCTTACATTTACAATACCGTTTGCATCGATATCAAATGTAACTTCTATCTGAGGTATTCCACGTGGCGCAGGCGGAATTCCTGTAAGCTGGAATCGTCCCAGAGTAGCGTTATCGGAAGCCATTTCTCTTTCACCCTGCATTACATGGATGTCTACAGCTGTCTGATTATCAGCCGCAGTTGAGAATATCTGACTCTTCTTAGTAGGTATTGTCGTATTTCTTTCTATAAGCTTCGTAGCAACACCGCCTAATGTTTCGATAGACAGTGAAAGCGGCGTTACGTCCAGAAGCAATACATCATTTACTTCTCCCGTAAGAACCCCTGCCTGAATAGCAGCTCCTACAGCTACACATTCATCAGGATTAATCCCCTTAAACGGCTCTTTGCCTGTAACCTTCTTAACAGCATCCTGTACAGCCGGAATTCTTGTTGAACCGCCTACCAATATTACTTTTGATATGTCACTGTTGCTTACACCTGCATCAGCCATTGCTTTCTTCATAGGTTCTATGGTTTTATTCACAAGATCTGCCGTAAGCTGATCGAATTTAGCTCTCGTAATATCCATGTTCATATGAAGAGGACCGTTTTCATTTACTGTTATGAACGGCAGATTTATATTTGTAGTCTGTGCGCTGGAAAGTTCTTTCTTAGCTTTCTCCGCAGCCTCTTTAAGTCTCTGAAGAGCCATTTTATCATTTCTCAGATCCACACCGTTTTCTTTAGCGAAACTGTCAGCCATAAAATTCAGCAAAGCTTCATCAAAATCAACGCCACCCAGCTTATTGTTGCCGTTTGTCGCCAAAACCTCGAAAACTCCGTCACCCAGTTCCAGAATAGATACATCAAATGTTCCGCCGCCCAAGTCATAAACCAAAATCTTATGCTGTGCCTCATCCTTATCAAGACCATAAGCCAATGATGCTGCAGTAGGCTCGTTGATGATTCTCTTTACATCAAGCCCTGCAATTTTTCCCGCATCTTTCGTCGCCTGTTTCTGGCTGTCTGTAAAGTACGCCGGCACTGTAATTACCGCTTCCGTTACCTTTTCTCCCAAATAGCTCTCAGCATCAGATTTGAGTTTTCCCAGAATCATAGCTGAAATATCCTGCGGAGTATATTTTTTACCGTCGATCTCTACTGTATGATCCGTACCCATATATCTCTTGATAGATGCTATGGTTCTTTCCGGATTGGTTATCGCCTGTCTCTTGGCAGTCTCACCTACAAGTCTCTCTCCGTTCTTTGCAAAACCTACTACTGACGGCGTTGTTCTATTTCCCTCAGCATTAGCTATAACAACCGGTTCTCCCCCTTCAAGAACTGCTACACACGAGTTTGTTGTTCCTAAGTCAATTCCTATTACTTTTCCCATTCTATTTTCCTCCTAAATATATTTATATTCGAAAGCTAGCCTACGACTTTTACCATGGACGGCCTTATTACTTTGCCGTTCAAAGTATAGCCTTTCTGCATTACACCGGAAACCTTGCCGCTTTCGTATTCTTCAGTTTCCTCTGTCATCACGGCATTGTGGAAATTAGGATCAAACTCCTCTCCCAGTGCCGGAATTTCTGCTAAGCCTGCTTTTTTAAGAACATCGCTCAGCTGTTTAAATATCATTTCCATACCTTCCTTGAAGCCGTCGCCTACTTCTTCATGTTCCAGAGCCCTTTCAAAGTTATCTATGACATCAAGCATTTCAGTAACCAGTTTCTCGTTAGCGTATGAATAAAGATCTGTTTTTTCTTTTTCTACCCGTCTCTTATAATTCTGAAAATCCGCCATAAGTCTCAGGTATCTTGTATCTCCGTCTTCGGCGTCATCCTTATTGTCCGAAACATCATCTGAATTCTTGGAAGTCTCTTCCTTCTGTTCTTCTTTCTCTGACTTTCCGTCTTCTCTGCCTTCTTTTTCAGGATCTTCCGAAGTTTCCTCCGTATTTTCTTTTTTTATATCTTCCATATCAACTTTTGTCATCCTTGTCTCCTTCCGTGATCATAAACGCTTTGCTTATATTATCTGTAAGATACTCAACAACTGATGTGACTTCTCCGTATCTCATTCTGGTCGGACCTATCACACCTATCTTTCC
>NZ_JBKTXS010000008.1:0-77110 GCF_046951855.1 Lentihominibacter sp.
CTGACTTCATCAAGAATACAAAACTTATTATTCACCAATTCTTTATAGTTTTTATGAGTTAAAAGCAACTCATACATATGCTCTTTGTATCTGGAAATGGCCGCTCCCATTTTATCTGCCCATCCCCTTATGAGCTTGTCTATTTCGGTAGAAACCTCCAGTTCATTTTCTTCTTTTCCGCTTGGTGTCATTTCTTCCAGATTATCTACATTTATTAAAGCTATACATGGCTTCTCATCATTATAAAGATCTTTGAGATTTTCAAATGAAGTAACATCTATAAAGCACATCATTACTGATGCAGATTCTCCTTCCCCGATAAATCCGGTAAGAATCTTAAAAGCCTTGTCATTTCGTTTGATAAGAAGAGCTGAGCCTTCTTTTGCAGCGTTCATTATTTCCGGCAGTTTTATTCCCGTCAGAGCAAAGATGTCTCCGTCTATAATGCCATCATATTTAAACACCTCAGCAATCTTTTTGTTGGCTCTGGAAACCTTCCCGAAAGAATTGATTATACACATAGGCACTATGGTATAGTGAGCCAGCAGCCTTTCTATTCTTCCAACGTACATATCCTTCTCCTAAAATTATATTGATGCGATCTATCTTCGGGCGCTTCTGCCCTGTATCTTTCCTTTAATCCCAAATATCAGATCGAACATTCCCACCATGAGCAATACCAATCTGCCAAGATATATCATCCACATAACGATAGCTATGATGACACCTACGGGTTTAGGTATCCGCTTCATATGGCAGAACATCAGAACCACCGAAACTCCCTGTACAGAAAATACAAAATTAAATAAAAGATCCACATTCATATATATCATATTGTCGCCAAAGACCCCTGTCTGAGTCAATATCCATGATATGAGATACATTCCCATAACAGCCATAAAAGCTCCGTTTGGCCATGAGAATTCTCTCAGCTTAGGCATTCTGCTTACCTGTGTACGCCTTCCCATTATCTTGGCTATAATGATATATTCTATATATGATACTACCATTCCCAAAATCATAATACATGCAGGCATAACAGCAAAGGTACTATTATAGAGGTTTTTAAACATCTCTGTACGTTCCGCTTCTCCCACAGCTGCCAGATCAAAGGCATCTGCCACCATAGGGTTTTGGGCGAGATCCTTTGCCATCACATCCACAAGTTCCTTTATCTGTGCAAAAATCCCCTTACCTGTCATAGAGGCAATCATAAAAATCACTACCGTTGCAGCAGCTATCGTTATGGCAGAGTACATGACAACTCGATATGGCGAAAGTTTTCCTGCTTTAATTGCCCCCGGCATTACAATAATTGGTATAATCAATATCAAAAAATAAATCAGCAATAGATACATTAAATTTCTCCTAAAAATATTTATAAGTATTAGTTATTATACCATACTTGTACGGTTAAAACAAATGCAAAGAGTTAGTTTGTAGGAACCTGCTTTTTCGTCAGAATATCTATATTTTCATAATAAAAGGAAGATCTTCATAAATCTTCCTTTTGACAATATACATTACGCAGGTTTATTTCCCCTGCTGTGATAACGGGGATTTACTTTTATCCGTTTCCGTCGCTTCAACAATACCTGTAAGAGCACTGGCAAGACCTGCCATTGACTGTATTTCTGCCGGGATGATAATTTTTGTAGCTTTCCCGTCAGCTGCCTTTTCAAAAGCTTCAAGACTTTTCAAAGTCAGAACTTCTTTTGTCGCCTCCGCTTGACTGAGCATCCTTATACCGTTTGCAGTAGCCTTTTGTACCATGAGTATAGCTTCTGCTTCTCCTTCCGCTGCCTTTATAGCTGCCTGTTTTGAAGCTTCTGCTTCGAGAATAACAGCTTCTTTATTTCCTTCAGCTATGAGCACGGCTGACTTTTTCTCACCCTCTGCCCTAAGTATAGCTTCCCTTCTTTCACGCTCTGCTCGCATCTGCTTCTCCATAGCCATCTGTATATCTTTTGGAGGGTTGATGTTTTTCACTTCTACACGATTTATCTTGATCCCCCACGCATCTGTCGCTTCGTCAAGAACCAATCTGATCTTTGAGTTAATATGTTCACGGCTTGTCAGGGTTCCGTCAAGCTCCAGCTCTCCGATAATGTTTCTTAAGGTTGTTGCTGTAAGATTCTCAATAGCAGCCATAGGATTCTCTACACCATAAGCGTAAAGTTTAGGATCAGTTATCTGAAAGTATACTACGGTATCTATCTCAATAGTTACGTTATCTTTTGTAATAACGGGCTGGGGAGGGAAGTCTATGACGTGTTCTTTAAGAGAAACCTTCCTCGCCACCTTGTCTACCAAAGGTATTTTAAAATGCAGTCCTACCTGCCATGTAGTATAATACGCTCCCAAACGCTCCAATACATAAGCATTTGCCTGTGGTACAATCCTGATATTTGTTACAACAAGGGCGATTATCAGGATTATTAGAATGATGATCGCCACGATCGTTCCTATAGAATACATTTTATTCCTCCGATTTCTTTTCTTCTACCGTCAGAGTTACTCCCCTGACATCTTTTACAATAACGATTGAACCTTCTGCTATCTTATTTCCCGGTGAAACTGCAGTCCACATTTTACCCCCTACTCTCACCTGACCACTTCCGTATACAGGAATTTCCTTTTCTACAATCCCTTCTTTTCCCGGTATAGCTTCCACATTAGTCCTCTCTACTTTAGCATTAAACCGTTTCTTAGCAATGGGTCTTGTCACGGCCAGCAGCACAATAGAAATTATTAAAAATACTATGACCTGAATAACTACCGGGGCTCCAAGCATAGCTGCTATTGATGCTCCTACCGCTCCTCCGGCAAACCATATACATGTAAGGCCTAATGTTATTGCTTCCAGAATCGACATGATCCCCGCCACAAATAGCCAGAGAACAGCCGCGCTGAAAGTAATTCCTAAAACAGTCATTATCTCTCTCCTTTTCTGCTGTTATAATGCTGATGTTTCTCTATCATCTCATTCATTTCCGTCTTCGTCAGAAGCCCTGATTTATAAAGAGTCTTCAAGCTCTCCATATATCCCTTTTCAATTCCTGATACCTCCTGTGAAGTATATCTTACAGACGTGGATCTGTCATCTTTTTCCAAACTCCTTTTCGGACTTTTTCCTACTGAAACGTTTCGCTTTTTCTTCACTTTATTATTTGCAAATGTCTTTATATTTACACCGCTTCTTCGTCTTCTGACAATAACCGCTGCTATTATCACTACTATAACGGCAACAACAATAAATGGAGATATCCACGCTATGATATCTTCTGCCGAATAATATGACTTAAAGTCTTCATCATTATAAACAGATTCTTCAGTACTGCCTCCTGTTATTTTCTCACCATATGACATATCAAAAAATCCGTCAGCTACGCTGTCCATCATCGACGATATCTGCGGATCCTGATACTCGCCTGAATCATTTTGGAATATAAGTATATTATTAACGATATACTGCCAGTTATCTGTCGTCTGCGCTGTGATATAAACTGTGTGGTTTTGCGTCTCGTTGCTGCCATCGCCGTTTATATCCGCACTGATGCTGACAGGAATCTTGAGGAATCCATCCCACTCACCGTCAAAAAATACCGGTTCTCCATAAGTCACCCCCTCATTTTGATCTGTTTCCCGCAGCATTGTATCATATATCTGACTGACTGCATCCCTGCCATATGTATCATAGTACTCCATAGCCTGTTCTGCATCACCATGAAAATAAACATACCCGTCATCTTCCATTTCTCCCCAAGAAAAATATATATCAAGCTGAAGCGGATTTTCTGCTTTCTTTTCCTTCGCAGACATTATATGCTCATAAGGTTTGCCCTTGCTTTCATCAGCACTTATCTCAGTCACTTCCCATCCATCCGGCATCTCTATACTTATATTGCTGTCCCTGACATAATAATATTCCTCTGCATAGGAACAAATAGTCATCAAAAAAATCATGAGCATAGTAAACAGAACTGCTGCCGCATGCCTTAAAACCTTCTTCATCTGACACCTCCCAAATATAAACATATTATATCATATATGGCTTATTATATTTGACGAATAATCTCTCAAAACATTCTTTCCGCAACAAAAAACTGCCTCACAATTAAGCAAAGCAGTTTTGAAACATATTCTGTAAAAATATCAGTCAGCTGTATAAGGCAGAAGCGCAACTATTCTCGCCCTCTTTATAGCTCTTGTCACTTCTCTCTGATGAACTGCGCAGGTTCCTGTGATTCTTTTCGGAAGAATCTTTCCTCTTTCAGTTACATATTTCTTGAGCTTTTCTATATCCTTATAATCTATAGTTTCTGTCTTATCGGCACAGAACTGGCAGACTTTCTTTCTTCTCATGCCGCCGCGTCTTTTATTATCCATGATTCAGTCTCCTCTCTTTTAGAACGGGATATCGTCATCTTGGATCGCCTGAAATCCCTCAGGAACACCCATATCTTTGTCGGCAGAACCGGAACCTGACGGCTGATTCTGATATCTTCCGCCTCCTGCTCTCTCGTTTCTGTCGCCCCATTCTAAAAATTCTACTCTATCGGCAACTACATCCGTAGTATAGACTGTAGCTCCGTCTTTATTGGTATAACTTCCCGTCTGAATCCTTCCCTGGACTCCGACAAGTCTTCCCTTAGCCAAGAATCTTTCGCAGTTTTCAGCTTGTCTGCCGAATACTGTTACTCTCGGAAAATCCGTCTTTTTTTCCTGTCCGGATCTCACCGGTCTGTCGATAGCCACTGTAAATGTAGCCACCGCCATCTGGCTTTCGGAAATATACCTAACTTCGGGGTCTCTGGTTAATCTCCCAATCAGTACAACACTATTCATACCGCACCCCTCTCTATTTCTCGTCTTTGTTTATTATCATATGTCTGATTACGTTGTCCGAAATCTTAAGCCTTCTGTCCAGCTCTGCCGGCAGAGTAGGCTGAGCCTTAAACTCTACAACAACGTAATATCCCTCAGTCTTCTTCTGAATAGGATAAGCAAGTTTCTTCATTCCCCAAACATCTACATTGCCAATCTCGCCTTCAGTTTCGATGATGCCTTTAACAGCTTCAACTGTAGCGTCTTTCTTGTCGTCTTCCAATGTTGGATCAATGATAAACATTAATTCATAATTAATCATTCTTTTCACCTCCTTGTGGACTAAATGGCGGTAAGCGTTTCTCACCGCAAGGACTGCACACAAAACCGCATGCTTTTATATTATACATCAACTGTGTTCAAATGCAAGATTTAATTTGCCTGATTTTCATTATTTTGCAACGGTCAGAGCAATTCTTCGCATACTTTATCAAGATTTTCTCTGATCCTTATGTGCTGAGGACAGGCCTCTTCACATTTGCCGCATTTTATACATTGATCTGCCTGTTTTTTTCCGTGATTTTTTACCAGCCACTCTTCCTGATGTCTGGCAGCATCTTTATCTCCATAAAGTGTAAGATAATTTGCTGCGGTAAAAGAACCTGAAATACCTATATTGGCAGGACAGACCTTAGCACAGTAATCACACGTGGTACAAGGAATCAAAGGAATCTTAGAAAGAGCTTCCTGTGCTTTTTTAATCGTATTTCTCTGACTGTCATCAAATCCTTTAAAATCTTTCATAAAAGAAATATTGTCATTCATCTGTTCTTTATTGCTCATGCCTGAAAGTACTGTTATTATTCCGTCAAGATCAGCAGCAAATCTGACAGCCCACGAAGCCACAGAGGAATCGGGTTCCGCCCTCTTTAAAATATCTTTAACTGTGTCCGGAGGCGTCGCTAACATGCCTCCTTTTACAGGCTCCATTATGATAACAGGTTTTCCGTGTCTCCTTGCCACTTCGTAACACTCTTTTGACTGTATAGCCGGATTATCCCAGTCGGCATAATTTATCTGCAGCTGGACAAACTCCATTTCGGGATGTGCTGTCAATATTTCATCAAGCTCCTGAGGATTTGAATGGAAAGAAAATCCTGCATGCTTTACAAGTCCTTCTTTTTTCTTTTCCTGTATCCAGTCCCACAGCTGAAAATCATCAAAAAAATGACTTCTTCCCTCTCCCAGATTATGAAGCAGATAAAAGTCGAAATATCCGGCGCCTGTCTGCCGGAGAGAAGTATCAAACTGCGACACGGCCTCTTCTTTTGTTTTGCAGTTTATCCATGCGGCATTCTTTGTAGCAAGCTGATAGGATTCCCTCGGATACCGTTCCACAAGCGCCTGCCTTATGGCATTCTCACTTCCTTCATAAGCCCATGCAGTATCAAAATATGTGAAGCCGGCATCCATGAACAGATCAACCATTTCTTTGGTCTGCTCTATATCTATGATTTCTCCGTTTTTAGGAAGCCTCATAAGACCAAAACCCAACTTTCCTATTTTTTCACCTAAATACGCCATTATTTTACCTCCTTTTGAATACTTCAGCTGACCGGCATTTGAAGATTGCCTAAAACATTTTTCATCAAATCATCGGTCATTATTATATTCCATCCATAATAACCATCGTTGACCATAGGAACAAAAACGATAGTTTCCAACACAGCTCCGCTTTCTGCAGCTTTTTCCACCTGCTGTACATAAAGCTGCAGGCACTGTGCATTGAGTTTCTCCTTATCAGCTATATCATCAGTATATAAATTATCTGTCACATATTGATAGGAAACTTTTTCATATTCTGAAAGAACTTTACTGAAATCTCCGGATTTTATCGATACCTTGGCTACAGCAACATCATTTTTTTCGATGATTTCCTTTACTTCATAAGAAAAATTCCTAAAGAGAGCTTCATTCATTCTGGCAACAGTGTCTTTATCTCCCTGAACATTAGCAATGAAATTCACATAGCTGTCATCCATATATTTTTCCATCACATGTGTTTCTCTGTTCTTAAGACCATCCATAAAATCTGTCACAGACTCATGAGGCGTCGTGGATATCATGTTCATTACTCCCATCTGCATCATGATGGATATTATTATACTTATTACAGTTTTTGCTGTATACTGCACAATCACTGTTTCTGACCTCCGCATCCAAAACGGTTGTTTTTTACTGACATATTAATTATAATATATCAGTATTCATTGATTTTCAAGTAAACGGAGTCACTTATGGATAACAAAAGGAAAATATGTGAAATAAATATAAAACAGCGTCATTCATTCAAAAAAATCGTTCTTCTTATTCTTATAATCACAGCTGCAGCTGTAGGATCCGTATATGCTGCTATGCATATAAAAATAGAAACCATACGAAGCGATGCTGCAAGGGCAAGCAAAATACTTTCGGAAGAAGGCGCTGCTTCAGCTGAAAAGATAGATCTCGCCAATGCGCTCAGAACTTCCACAGTAAATGAAGTAATAAAAGGCGAATCCATACCATCATATTCCACTTCACAAATAATGGATCTTGATGTAAGCAAACCCAGTGGAGTTACAGTTTCAGATCTGAAACTTGTTACAAAGGGAGGTCTTTCTGGTCTTGAAGAAGCATTTTATAAAGCTGAACAAGACTATGGTATCAACTGCCTGTTCGTCATGGCTATTGCAGCGCATGAAAGCGCTAACGGCACCATGTGTTTCAGACCCAATAACATGTTTGGATTCGGTTCAAGCGGTTTCTCTTCCAAAGCTGAAGGAATTGATGTTGTCTCAAAAACTCTGGCAAACAGCTACCTTTCTCCCGGCGGCAGTCTATATTCAGGGAAAACAATTTCATCCGTCAACAAGAAATACGCAGCAAGCACCACATGGGATGACAAAGTAGCAAGAAATATGGTGAACTATTATTCTACCATAAGCAAAAAACACAATGATGCATTGAATAAACTCAAGTAAATTTCTAACGATCAGATCAAAGTCATAAATTTTCCGATAGATAAAGCGCAGCTTCATTCAAAGCTGCGCTCTTTTAATTTGAACACCTATATTAATCTGCCTCAAATCAGTTTCTTCGTTTACGCCTCATAAGCAAAGCAGCGGTTATACCTATGAGAGACATAGTCATTAAAATTGCCGGACCTCCGAAATTCATATCGTCTCCTGTTTTGGTATCTTTTGTTATAGTTGTATCCTTACTGTTAATGAAATCTGCATTCATTTCATCTCCGGCTTGTATCGCTCCCGAAGCGCCTTCAGATGTAGTGCTATATCCGTCAGTATTTGCTTCTTTTTCAGTCACTGTGTATTCGATATCCGCCGGAAGTCCGCTGGCTGTCTTGCTTTCTCCATCCTTTAATGTCACCTCAGCTTTACCTTCGGTGAATTCTATCTCTCCATAAAGTCCGGTTATATTCTCATCAAGCTCTATGGTGAAATGAAACGGCTTTTCAGTATCTCCTGCATTACCTTTTACTGTCTTTGACACAGATAATCGGCCATGCCGTTTGTTTTCCACAATAAATCCGTCATCTTTATCTCCGCTTACAGAAACATCATAATCATCAGGAACATCCAGCTCTTCTATACGGTATTCTATCCTTTTTCCATCTTTATCATATTCATCAAGATTTTCAAAAGTATAGGACCATTCATCTCCGTCTCCGCTGATTTCTTTTCTTGCTACTTCCTTATCATTGCCATACACAGCTACAGTCACTGAATCCGGTCTGTAATGATATTTATCGTCTCTGTCCTTCCAGATCTTTGTAACAGGTATCTCTACCGTTCCTGTAAGGGTATTAATCAGATCATATTGATTCTGGCTAACCTTGTACTGATCTCCTTCGATCTTGCTTTCAGCTGATTTTTCTTCTACTCTGTAACTGTACTGATTGCCCTCATCATCTGTTTTCAGAAGGCCTTTATACTCATACTTCCATTGATCTGAAGCCTTGTCAGTCCAGCTAAGTACGGCTCCTTCTTTGGTGAGAGTATGGATATCTACTACTTCTTCCTCTCCGTCCTTGATACTTCTGTAAAGAGTCAGCTCTATATCATCCGGTCTCGTTTCGTATTTATTGCTGTTGTCTTTCCATGTTTTGGTTCCGCTGATATCCATCCGCCCTATATTTGCTATTTTGGTAGAGTAGGTATCGTTGTTTCCATTCTGATCAGTATTAACTATATAATAGTTAAAATCTTCCACAGGCTCGCCGCCTATAGTAAGCTCCCTTGCGTAATAAGTGTAAAGCTCTCCTTTTTGGCTGTATTTAGGAAGATTGCTGAAAGTTCCTTTCCATTCTCCTGCCTTTGTCAAAGTAGTGGTTTTCTGTACGCCGGTATTGTCTGTCATTACTTCTTCAGAATTCTCATCGCCGATCTTACCTGTAGTTCTCCACAAACCCACTGCAATATCTTCCCAGTCTTCTGACGCGATGCCATACCATGCCTTTGTTACTTCAAGAGATGTTTTTTCATTATTTTCAAATGTAAAGAGGAAATATTCTCCGTCGTTAGGTATCTTTATGGTGCTTTGAGCTTCTTTTTCCAGTATATATCCGCCCGGAACTGTCTCTACAACTTTATATTCAGTTTTCCCGTCTGCATTAAGCAAACTTCCCGGCATAACTTCCGGTATATTTTCCCACACAGCTTTCCATTCACCATATTCATAATACGGCAGATCCGTAGTATCATACAAAGCCGCCCCGCGGGAAGCCATTATTGAAGTATTACTTACATTCTTGTCTTTCTGCCCGTCCAGTGTTACTTTGGCAGGATTTCTGAAAGACTTCCATTTACCGTCAGTACCTTTATACTTGAGTTCTAAAGTTACTGATTTTTTAACAGCGCTTATGTTCCAGTCTTTTTCAGCATAAACTTTGACGTATTTCATCTGGTTAGTTGCTGAAACAGCAGAATCATATGAAACTTCGTAAGCGTTATTGTAAATATTATTATCGGGTTCTCCTGTTATGATCTCTGAATTATCTATTCCGTCATCAGGTTCATAATCATGCTTTAATTCTTTTGCTGCATATTCATAAGTCTTGCCGTTTTCATCTGTAACAGGCAGTCCCGATATAGTTGCTTCTGAACTGTCATCTGAATTTTGACCATACAGAGTAACTGTCAGGTCCTGCTTGATATCCTGTTTATGTACCTTAACATTTTCCCAAGTATGTCCGTTATCTGTACTCTTCTGGATAATAAAGCTTACCTGCCAATCCTGATTTTCTCTGTCTGTATCTGTTCGTGTTCCATAGATATTCTCAGCATCATCTTTCCAGAGTTTGCTTACTTTCAGATCTGTTGTCTCCAACTTATTATATATGTTGCGGTCGGTGGTTTTACCGTCATAACTGCTGTAATATCCCTTTCCTCCCGGTGTATATGTTGAGAATATGCCATCACTGAATTTATATTCATATCTGGTATTTTCATGATCTTTTACCTCGGTGACATTTACAGTCTGAGTCTTACCATTATAAGTGATTCCCGTTTCTGCAACCCTGTATCCCATTTTCTTTTCTGCACTGTTTTTATCTTTGATAAATGAAGGCAGATTTGAGAAATATGCTGTCTTCCATACGGAAGTATCACTTATTCTTCCTGTTTTTTCTGCAGTGAACTTATAGTTACCGTTTTGGAAAACTTTATTATATGCTTCTTCTGTCAGATTATCCTTAAAATATTTGGAAGCACTTTCCCAGTCTCCTTTAGGACTTCCGTTTTCATTAAGTTCAATTGCCTGCAGTTCGAATCCCACGGTTACATCTGCGTCCAAATAATCATTAGTGAGTTCCTTGCCGTCTTCATCTACCCATTTCTTCGTGTAAGGTATGCTGACTTGTATAGAATTAGTCAGATCATTCATGGTTATTTCATCGACATCTGCTTTTTTCTGATTGACTTCCGCAGGTGATCTGGTATATACGCTGCCGTCAGGAAGGGTTTCTTTTATTCTGTATTTCCACGGCATTCCGTTAGGAGCATACTTTTCCAGCTCATTAACTTTATTTCCTTCAACTTTATATACCCATTTATCTGAAGTTGACCAGTCTCCTTTTTCCCATGTTATATCATAAATATCTTTACTAATCTGTGTATAGGCGATACTGTTACTCTGTCCCGGCTGTGAATCCGCTCCTCTGTAAACAGTTATATAGTCATCAATGTTCTCAGGTCTTTCATGGAAAATATTACTGTAATCTCTCCAGTTTTTATTTCCCTGCAATATCACAGTTTCTCTGTCTTTATCCTGAGCATTGGCAAATGTGGCAGTAACGGCTACATCTTTTTTGGTCTCACCTCTTCCGTCATTTTTATTCTCAGTTATCTGAAGTCCATCTGCAGGAGATATTATATCAGTCTCAGTACCGTTTTGCTTTACTTCCACTGATGTTCTGTCTCCTTCTATTGCCCATGTAGTATACCCGCCGAGATTATCTTTCACTTCCCTGACAGAATACTTGTATTCTGACCCATTAGGAGCATAAATGTCGAGATTTTCAAAGGTTATGAGCTTTTCGAGAGGATCCTGTTCAGTTCCTACATCATCCAGATCCTGCCTACTTATCAATGCCTTTATTTTATTAACAATTCCTTTTGACTGATCTTCATAAGCCTTCTTGACCTCTTCTGAAGACCATGTTTTTCTCTCCACTACTTCAGATGAGGTTTCATCTCCGTTATTATCCACATATGTTCTTGTCAATTCAAATGTCACTGCAGGATAAGCTTCCGGAGTATCATCGTCTTTCATAGGAAGCTCCAGATATTTTTTTATAGCTAAAGCACCCTTGATACTATCATAATTGTTGTCTGCGATATATCCGTCAAGAATATCAGCTCCCGTAAACCCTTTAAATACATCGGACGGATCTGCATTTGTCTCAACGTCTTCGTCCCATTTTATAGATTTTTCCACCAATGTATAATGGTATTTCTGACCACGATCATTATAAGTAGGAAGCGGTTCCCACTCATCTTCCGGTACTCCTGCCGGACCGATGGCAGTTATATCTTTGATATTTCCGGATCCGTCTCTTTCCACCTCTACAGTATTCTCGCCTTTATAAAGTATCTTAAAGAGATATGAACCTTTATTAAGAATATCTGCCCAGTCCGATATAGTAATAGTGGAAACAGGATCTCCTATGCTGTCAGGATCATCATTTTCGCTTGTATTTTTTTGATACAGTTCAAACGTTACGACAGGCAGATTTATGCTTTTATATCCCGAAGGCAATGATGACCATATCTTCTGCCCCTGTATAGTTATATCACTATACAGATAGTTTACGAAAGTTCCCCCTTCTGAAAGTGCATATTTTACTTCGCCTTTCTGTCTGGTTACATTACCTATATCTATCACATATGATCCGTATTTCTGTACATTCTCTTCAGTGATATCTTCTTCACTTCCGATATATCCGTCCTGATCTATCGTGCCATTATCATTGGTATGATAGTATTGAGCCGGCATGTAGTCAAAATCTGATATCTGTATTTCTGTGTTCTCCACCGCATAATATTTTATTTCATATCCGTAATTATCATATTTCGGCAGGCCTGATAAAGTAGCATGCCAGTGTTTCGTCTTATCACTGTAATCCTCCGGATTATCTATACCGGTGTCATCGAAGTCCTCATTATATTCCCATTTATATTTTTTCTGGTATACACTTGTTTCCGTACTGCCGTCTTCTTTATGCTTAACCTGGTATATATCAAGATATATGTCAGGTCTTGTACCGGATTCATATGCATGTTCATCTCTCCATGATTTATGCCAGAGTATATTTTTCGTATATGAGAGTTTGTTTTTTATAGTATACTTCTGTTGATCATCTGTATGATAATCACCTACTGTATATGTTTCTTCGCCTGTGGAAGAAGAATACTCTTTCCAGATATCATATACCTCTTCGTAATCTTCTTTGAGATCTTTCCTGCTTACTTCCTTTCCGTTCTTATCCAGCCACACTTCCTCAGCTCTGTAATTTACTACTTTGCCTTCTTTATCATATTTAGGCAGCTGATGGAAATAATACAGCGATGTTTTTTCGTCAAACCTTATTGACTGTATCGCAGAAGCGTTATTTTTGCCACTGTTGTCTTTGATATCCACAGGTCCGCCGGGATTCCCCACATCAACAGTATCACCTGTGTTCACATCATTATAGGTTATCTTATAATCATCCGGAACCGATATGGTTTCTTCATCTGATTTCGGCATACCATCATCAAAAATAAGCTTCATAGCCAAAGTAAGATCAGATTTTTCAGCAGCTTTTTTAAGATCTTCTCTTTTCTCACCATCTCCGTCCAGCCACTGCTTGGTAACAGTCAGATCTATATCCCCTATACGTCTGTTGCTGACAGTATAGACAGTCTGCCCGTCTATAGTCTCTTCCCCATAAGTCGCCTCATACTTATATCCGGATTCTTTAGGTTCTGTCTGATAGGCTACCTTGGTACATTTATCATAATTTTTTCCGTTATATAAAGTAGGCCCGTTTTTCAGCGCTTCTTCCGGATGTTTACTTTTTACATCTACAACACCGGTATCTTTATTCCCTATTTCTTCTTCAATTATATAAACATCATCAGGATCAAGCTTTCCTATACCTACAAAATCATTCCAGATACCGTTCTGTAGTGTGGCTTCTCCGATCCTCTTATTTGTTCCCTTTTCATATACTCCTATAGTAACAGGTTTTCTGTCCATAACATTACTGTCATCAATCCAGTATTTCTGTACGAATATCCAGTTTTCTTCACCGGGAGCATTTATTACGGTTGCAAAATAATTCCCGTCATCATCTTTAGTCACATCATATTCTGCTACATATCCTTTATACATATCATTTTCATAAATGAAATAACTGTATTGTCTCCCTTCGCTGTCATATTCATCAAGATCATATATGGTTAAGTTCCACGGTGTAGTCTCCTTAGCGTATATCCCCAGTTCCTTATTAACAAGAACTTTTTCCTTATCTTCTGTCCCGTCAAGTGTCACTTCACCGATTTCATCACCTAAACCAGAACTTCCTGCACTTCTGTACAATGTGAATTTTACTTTGGCATCCTTTGGAGCATTCGTTTCATCTCCATGGCTGTCATACCATTTTTTTACTATATTGTAATCAACTTCATTAGCTATAGAATTTGTAATAACTGAATTTCCCGTTTCTTCATCAAACTCCGATACCGATTCATATTTAACAGTTTTTTCTTTGCCTTCTGCTATCTGCTGAAGTTCAAATACCTGCTTACTGCCGTCTGCGGATACCTGCTTTATCAGATTATCTCCATCTGCCTGATAAACACCTGTCTCTATCCATCTATATTCAAGTTCCTGTCCCACCATGTCATGCTCCGGAACTTCAAGAGATAATGACCTTGTGAGATATTCAAGCTGAAAGTCATCTATCTTCTTTTTTATAACTTTTCCCTCTTCATCTTTTGCTTCTATCCACTTATCATTACTTCCCTTTTCACGGGATTGAAGGGTTAACTCCACATCCACATCTTCAAACTGAGTCTGAAATGCAGCCGCCTTCCATGTCTTTACAGCTTCTACTTTTACATTTCCTTTTATCTTATTGGACAGGGTTCCTCCATTATAAAGGAAATCATCATTAGCATTATCATCCGTTCTCTTTCCGTTAAAGGATTTCGGGTTATCATATTTTCCGGTCTCACCATTATATATAGTATCAGTAACTGTTATATCACCTGTATCTTTATCTCGTTTTACAGAACCGAAAATCTGTTCATAAGCTGAAGCATTGCTTCCTTCAAGATATTCTCTGAGAACATATATGTATTCACAGCCTTCCTTATCATATTTTTCAAGACCGTCAAAGCTTATATCCTGCTGATCCTTATTTTTATCTAATTTTACAGTTATTATATTACCTTCATCATCTCTTACAGCAGCTGCTGTGCTGTAAGATTCTCCATCTCTGTATCTCCACAGCTGGAATTCTCCGTCCGGACGGTCATCTCTGTCATGGGTCTTTGTGTCATCCAGCCATACTTTCTCTGCTTCATAATCCTTTTCACCTGTAAGTGTCAGCCATATAGAACCGCCATTATAAACTTTGTCTGTAACATCTCCTACATTTGGCGCCTGACTGTTATCGTATGATATAGTAAAATAATCGTCTTTATATTTCTGCAGGGCAGTGCCATCATCTCCTATATCCAATTTTCCTGTAGGTTTTATATTATTGTTGCCTTCCACCATGTCATATGACATTCTTGAGTTGTCTAAATTATACTTCCACAGATTTTTAACTGTTAATGTAGCAGTCTCTGATATATTGGTCAGTACAATTTCATCTCTGTTATCTTCCAGCAGACCCCAGTCTATCAGCTGTCTCAGGCTGTACGATTTATAATTATCTCCGTAATTTATCTCAAAGTAAAACTTTTCTGCCATATGACTGTTGAGAGCAGCATCTATAGCGGCTCTCAGATCAGCGTCACTTCCTATTCTGTTTCCCCATCGTATTGCTATCTTTACTTCAAATGAAGTATCAAGCATATAATACCAGCCTAAATTATCACCAACGGAATTATAGTCTTCTTTATTTTCTTCAGTTACATTTACAAGGTGATATCCGTCAACTTCCGACGGCTGTATTTCCCAGCTGACATCATATTCTTTAGTTTCTTTGTCATCCGGCCCATAGTTATAAGTTTCTCTGATTTTTGTAGGCAGTGTATTGGCATTTACTCTGTAAGTATACTGTCTCTTTCCATCCTCAGTTCTCACATCAGGTTTGGGTACACTGTCCATACCCAGCTTTTCCATATTTTCTTCGTCAAGAACTCCCGATGTTACAATGCTATCGCCATCTTTTACAGTAAATTTCAAAGAAGCGGGATAATCTGTTTTATATTTATCAGTTCCCGGCCTTATGGATTCCTCATCATTATTATCCGACCAATATATAACATGATCTATATTGTTTTTTTCTCTTTCTAATATCGTTATTTCAGGTTCAATACCTTTTGGGGATGCTTTCGAAAGTACAGCATCGTTCTTTTCCTTATTTTTGTTTTCCTTATCTTCTCCGCCGAACTTTATGTCCCACTCTAAGGTAAAGCTTCCGCCTTCCTTTTCGATTATGGCGTCTGCGGTATCTTCTCCTTTATATGTATCTACGGTAATGTCTTCTTCTGTTATTTTTATTTCATGGGTCCCTTTTTCAGGTGATATATCCTCAGGTACGCTAAACAAAATGTCTTTTTTCAGCTCGGCATTTTCTTTATCGATTATGAATTTAATGAATGCTTCTCCTGATTCAGAAATCTCAAGCAAGACAGGGATATCATCATCTTTATCTTCTGCCTGGAGAGTTTGCTCAAAATTACCTTTTTCATCTTTGAATGAATTGAGGAATTTGAGATCCTCTTTCTTCAATTTTATTTTAACTTCTGCTGAAGTCACATCTTCCTGCTGTTTATTCAAAGATGCCTTAAGCGAAACGGTATTCTTATCTTTACTCTCTTTATCATCTTTATCCGTTTCCCACTTAACAGATACAGCGGTATTATTTTCGGCAGTTTTATCTTTGTTTTCAGCCGAAGCTTCCAGTAAAGAAAATGGCATCATAGTCACAATCAATATGACTGCCATCAAAAAGCTTACTGTCCGCTTTTTTACTTTAGCATTCCTATTCATATTCTTTTCCTAAACCCTTTCTGTACATAGATACAACCGATTATATTTCTTTACATAATACCCCCCCGATAGATTAAGTCAAGTATTTCTATTCAATTTTTTCATTTACTCTACTTTTTTTATCCAATAAGTAAAATTATAACAATTATGGGATTTTGTAACTTAAAGTTATAATACATTCTTCTCATAGTTCAAAAAGTTGCATACTTTTTGCGACAAATTCCTACATTTACCAAATTTAAATATTCTCTAAAATAAAGATATGCTTGATGACTTTTTATAAGCACAAAAAAAGACGGTTTACAGAAAACCGTCCTCATCTAAATCTATTTCCATAATTTATCCGGATACATTCCTTTATCTTTCATTGCTTCCAAAGCATTTTTGACATCTTCCTTGTCTTCTTTATACGTAACGCCATACCATCTGTCATGTGACGTCAAAACTTTTACCCGTACTTTTCCTTCCTGTATCAATCTGTCCGCAGCAGCCGGAAGATAATATTCTCCTTTCAGAGGATTTTCCTTCACTGTAGTTTCAAAAAATTCCGGAAGACCTTTCTTAAGCTCTTTCATCATACTATGTGAAAATCCCCAGAAATTCATGGAAACTATAGTGTTTTCAGAAAGCTTTATCCATGTATCTCCATCATCTTCCGTATATGAAATACCTTGATCTTTACGCATTATTTTTGTTCTTTCCGTAACTTTTTCAAGATATCCTCTCTCATCTATATCACATATCCCTCTGGCTACATGACCGTTTTCTGTAACAGTATTTTCCAGCTTATATCCTACCATACAATAGCTGTATTTTTCTCCGTCCTTATGTTCAATAAGGTAATCATACAGATCTATAAATCCTCCGGGGCCATAATAATCATCCGCATTTATAACAGCAAAGGGTCCTTTAATCAGATGTCTGCATGCCAAAACCGCGTGAGCCGTACCCCATGGCTTTTCTCTGCCCTCGGGAATCTTTTCACCTTTCGGTATATCGTCAAGCTTCTGATAGGCATACTGTATTTCCATATATTTTCCTGCACGTTCGTCCACCAGCTCTTTAAAAAGCTGTCGATGTTCTTCTTTTATTACAAAAATAACTCTGTCGAATCCAGCCATCATGGCATCATACAGAGAAAAATCAAGTATTATCTCTCCGGCATCAGTTATCTTATCGACTTGTTTAAGCCCTCCGTATCTTGAACCCATACCTGCAGCCATTATAATTAACGTTGGTTTTTCATTGTTTTTCATGATGATCGTCTCTTTCCTTTTTATTGTAAATTAAGTGCGATTTTTTTAATTATATCAAATTTAACGTTTTTTACAAAGTTTTTATGATGAATCACATATATATGATATACTGTGGCTATCAATACTTACGGAAAGGAAATATCATGGAAAAAGAACTTATTTTTGTAACCGGCTACTTTGGAGCTCCCATAAAGAAAACAGCGGAAGATATAGCAAACAGAAAAAATTATGATCTCATATCTTTGGATGATGAGATAAAGAAATCAGACGGCCGCTCTGTAATACGTATCTGCATGATTATGGGAGAACACGAATACAGAAATAAAGAATATGAATTACTGTTAAAATTAACAACAGATATCCCTAAGTGTGACAGCGATAAAAAAGGTATTGTCATATACTGCGGCGATGGCGTTCTTCACGATGAAATGTCTAAGAATATCATAGAAAAATATTCTGTAATTATTGCAGGATCCCATATGACAGCAGAAGAGCTATGGTCAAAAGCAAAAAACATAAAAGATTCAACCCATGCTTTCATGTATTTTGGCGATGAAGAAACAAAAAGGCGATCATTTGACGATCTGTATTACAGACAACACACTCTTTATACTTCTCTAAACCTCCGGCTCTGATGTTATCTTCAAAATCTTACTATAAAACATTACCTTTAAAAATATTTATCCATAAGACCTTTCGATTTATCTTCATTTGTCCCTTAAATATATCTATATTGATTTTGATATTTTTACCATATATAATATATTAACAAGGAGGAACGATATGTTGTATAAAAGAGAAAATGCAGCCGAAAAAGCTGCAATGAGAGTAGCTCAGCAGATGGTGGCAGCAGCAGTTACCGCTCCTAAAGGCTGCGGTATAGACAATATAGAGGCTGCTGTTTTAGACGGCGAGGATAAAGACACTCTGTCACAGATCATGCGTGATATAGCCAAAGAAACAGGAGCTGATTTCTTTTTAAGGGATGCAGGCAATGTAGACGACAGTCACTGTATAGTCATCATAGGCGTCGATAACGCCCCTATTGCCCTCGAAAACTGCGGCCTTTGCGGTTTCAAAAATTGCGGTGAAACTTCCAAGGCAGGCGCAAACTGCGCTTTTAATACTGTAGATCTGGGTATAGCTATAGGATCTGCTGTTTCTATAGCTGCGGACAACCGTATTGACAACCGCATCATGTTTTCTGCGGGCAAAGCAGCTATACGCATGGGGATTTTTCCTAAAAATGTAAGAGTCTGTTTCGGTATACCTCTCTCCACTACAGGAAAGAGTATATTCTTTGACAGAACTTCATCTGAAGATGATGAATAAAAAAATCAAGACTCGATATCGTAAAATTTTTTTGCGATACCGAGTCTTTTTATTTATATTTTTTTATTCTTTCCGGTAATTCTTTCAATTATCTCAATAGCAAACATTATTACTGCTATACCCATGCACCAACCAGCCAGCACATCGGTAGGATAATGAACTCCAAGATAGATCCGGCTTAATCCTATAAATATTGTCGGAATCAATAAAATAACAGTAAGAATATTAGCTGTCATACGTTTCTTTACATTGTTTCTGACAAGGTATATAAGCATTCCGAATACAAACATACTTGTTATTGAATGACCGCTGGAAAATGAGAATCCACCTTCATCTATAAGTCGAAAAATTTCATCAGGCCTTGGCCTTTGAACAGCTGTCTTTATAACTTTATTCATCAATGTGACAAAAACCGCTCCTAATGAAACAGGTACACCATACGTCATTCTCAGAGGTTTTATTATAAGAAGAATGATACATAATATAACTATGGAATGCCAGTTTCCCATATATGTTATAATTTTCGCCGCCCAGGTCAGCCATTCGCTTCTCATATCATAAAAAAAGAATCTTGCAGAATCATCAAAATTTTGAGACCTGCCGGTAACCACAGTAAAAAGAATAGCAAAAAATACTGCTATTCCTGCAGCTGCAACTATAATCCTTATTTCATGCGACTTTTTTTCTCTAATATTATTTAAACCCATTTAAAAATTCCCCACTATTTAGTAATACAGTATTATATCATAATTTAAAATCATGTGATATAATATATTCGTCTGTAAATACAGATCATCTATATTGAACTGCTTAGGAGGAACTGATGAAGATATTTGCCAATATTCCCGGTGCTTTGAAACTTGTCAACTGCCTAAAATATCTCGAAGTAAATAAAAAAGCCATAGAAGATGCAAAAGCTTCCGGAGATTTTGAAAAAGAACGTGAATATATTCTTAAGTCAACATCTTATTGGGGGCCTATGGTTCTGAAAATGTTTGGCAGCACGCTTAACGTAAAAGGAATCGAAAACCTGCCTGATAAAGGTCCTGTAGTCCTTGTAGGAAATCATCAAGGTTACGCTGATATATTTGCTTACTGCGCTGCCTTTAAAAAATTTCAATTTGCTTTTGTTGCCAGAGAAAATTTAGGTAAACTTCCTTTTTACGGTAAATGGATAAAAAGAATCAGAAGTGTGCTCATAAAAAGAGATGATCCTCGAGCTTCTCTCAAAGCTATAAGCGAAGGCATAGAGTATCTCAATAACGGATTTTCCCTTGTCATATTCCCTGAAGGAACAAGAAGCAAAGGTCCTGTTCCGGGAAAATTTCACAGAGGTTCGCTGAAGCTTGCGACAAAACCCGGAGTTCCCATTGTACCTGTTTCTCTCAACGGAAGTTATAAAATGTTCGAAGAAAAAGGATATTTAAGGGGAGCTGAGATAGATATCATAATACATGAACCCATACAAACAAAAAATATTACTAAACATGAAGAAAAAGCTTTGGCAGAAAAAGTTGAAAAAATCGTCGTAGACGGAATAAAAGAACTTCAAAGCCGATAGCAGCATAAGCTGTCAATATAAATAATTTTTATTTACGAGAAGAAGGAGAAAAAACATGAAAACTTCAAAGAAAATTTTAACATCAGGTGTCATCCTATCATTAATCTTGATTATGGCAGTAGTATTCTCCGGATGTGGCGGTCCGAAAAATCTTGAGGAGTATGTCAATGACAATACTGAAGCCAAACAGTCAATAGATTCACTTTCAACAAGCGGAATGACCGTAGATGTAAAAGAGAATACTCTCACATACACTTATGAATATGATCAGACATTTGATTCATCTACTATGGCACTCATGAAAACTGAAATGGAGAAAGCCATGAGTTCAATGGATTCAACTTTTGAATCAGTTGTAGATACTCTCGAAGAGGGCTCCGGCATAGATGGTATTACTGTCAAAGTAATTTATAAAGATGCTGCGGGAACTGAAATACTCAGCAAAGAATATAAATAAAAGCTGAGAGTCTTATTAAACCGAACATAAATAATAACTGTGAATATTAATAATCTTATTATTCACAGTTATTTTATTTTTATTGATTCCTCATAAGTTTATACATACCATCCTTAAGACCATCTATGGAAAGTCTGAACATAGGAAATATCTTATTTATTTCTGTAAATGATTCAGACATCCATGCAAGATTTTCTTCTCTCTCCTGAGGATGAAGCCAAATGGAATGTTCATACTTTTCACTGAATTTTTTAAACCATGTTATTCCATCAAGATCGGTATTGGATGACCTGCTGTAAGAATTATTATCCACTAATTCATGCATTGCCATATCAGCATCTCCTACAAAAATCACCTTATAATCACTTGATACGTTTCTCAATATCCATTCTGTTTTTACTGTTTCCTTTATATCTATAGAAGGATCTGTATACAATTTTCCCTCAAGACAATTATGAAAATAATAAATTTTAAGATCCGAGAATGTATTAGCTTTATTTAAAGACTGAAACAGCAAACTGCAAAGCTGTTCATAAGGCTTCATAGAGCCTCCCGAATCAATAAGAACCATTAATTTCAATCTGTTTTTCCTGGGAGGCTGCATTTTTATATCAAGGATACCTCCTTGCCTGCAGGTATGATCGATAGTCCCTCTTATATCAAGTTCTTCTTCATTTGTTTCCAATTTACGCGACAATTCTCTCAGAAGACGAAACGCCATCTGATACTGTCTTGATTCAATGGTACAATCAGTACGCCAGTCCCTAAATCTACGGTTTCCCGGTGCATGTACTATAGATTTGCCTCCAGCTCCTTGAATCATAGTTCCGTTTCCCGGTCCGGGGCCGGCCCCTTTCCCTGCAGACACACTGCTGTTCATTACCCCTTCTGCATTTACAGCAATATTTTCTCCATATCCTTCTTCAGCTGCATTAATACGCATCTCAATTTTTTCCATCATTACCTGCGGTTCAAGCTTTCTCTGATCCATGTAACTTTTAAAAATCTGTTCTGCTCTTTCCGGCTGATTTAAAAGTTTTTTTATTTCTTTTTTTAACCTTTGAGAATTTACACTTTTAAAATATTGATAAAATAGTTCTTCAAACTTATCTAAATCATTCTCTTTTTTCACAAGTAATGCTCTGCTGAGAATATAAAATCCTTTAAGTGTCTGGCCATGCAGACCCATATACATTCCTTCTGTTATAGAAAGCCATTCATCAAGTGATACTTTAAGTCCTCCTGCACGAAGAAAAAGCAGAAAATCCAAGAACATTACCTGAGTCCTCCAAAGCTTTTCTTTACTGTTTCCAGATCTTCATCTTTTTTTAATAAAAAACTGACAAGCGGAAGATCCTGTCTGAGATTTTCTGTAGATAATCCACTTAATTTCAATGCGCTGATCCAATCCAATAATTCACTTGTACTTGGCTTTTTCTTTAACTCAAAATATTCCCGTACATAAAAGAAAGCATCGAGTACCTGCTCCACAATTTTATCTTCTATATCAGGATAATGAGCAAGTATTATATCATTCATTAGTTCTTTATCAGGAAAATCAATAAAATAAAATGCGCATCTTCTCAAAAATGCATCAGGCAGCTCTTTCTCAGCATTAGAAGTTATTATGACAATAGGAGGATTCTTAGCCTTAACTGTTTCATCAGTTTCGGGAATATAAAATTCCATACGATCAAGTTCCCATAAAAGATCATTTGGAAATTCCAAATCCGCTTTATCAATCTCATCTATAAGAAGCACACATTGTTTGTCTGACGTAAAAGCCTCACCCAGCTTACCCATTTTTATGTATCTTTTAATATCGTCCACACCTTCGTTGCCAAGCTCACTATCGTAAAGACGGCGAACTATGTCATACTGATAAAGCCCATCCTGCGCCTTAGTAGTAGATTTTATACTCCATACAATAAGCTCCTTATCAAGTGCTTTTGCTATTGATTCAGCCAGCGCTGTCTTTCCTGTTCCCGGTTCTCCCTTTACAAGCAAAGGCTTATTCATTTTTATTGCAATGTTCATCGTCAGCATCAGATCGTCATTTATTATATAATCATCAGTACCTTGAAATTGATAAACAGTTTCACTCATATTTTATGCTCCTTTTTTATTCAAGTTATTAGAAAAGAGCCGGCGCGTCAATGTTTTTTATTATACTGATGCGGCAGCTCTTCTTATCATATAAGACATATATTTTTTCCATATTGCCAGATGCAATAAAATTTACTCTTCAATAATAGCCCAAAAAAACATTTATATTCTTATATCTAAAATCCTAATCCAAAGTTATTTTTTACTCTCTTTATGGTTTTTTCAGCAATAGTGTTTGCCTTCTCAGCTCCGGCACGAAGTATATTCTTAAGTTCTTCTGTTTCTCTTATATCATTAAAGTTCTTTTTGATAGGAAGAAGCGCTTCTTTTGTTACCTCAACCAGTTCTTTCTTGAAATCTCCATAACCGCATCCTGCAAAATCAGCTGTTATATTTTCAATGCTCTTGCCTGACAAAGCACTATATATACTTAAAAGATTGCTGACACCCGGTTTGTTTTCAGGATCAAATCTTATCTCACCGTCTGAATCAGTTGTAGCACGCATAATAGATTTTTTTATTTTGTTATCTTCATCTAAAAGAGATATTCTGCTGTGAATATTCTCGGCACTTTTGCTCATTTTACTTGAAGGATCATCCAGCGCCATTATACGCGCTCCTGTTTTAAGAAATCTTCCGTCAGGAATCACAAATGTATCTTTATACTTATTATTTACTCTGATTGCTATGTCCCTGCATATCTCAATATGCTGTTTCTGATCATTCCCAACAGGAACTATATCTGTATCATAAAGCAGTATATCAGCTGCCATAAGTATAGGATATGTGAAAAGCCCTGTAGGCGCTGATTCTCTTCCTTTACTCTTATCTTTAAACTGAGTCATTCTTGAAAGCTCTCCCGTATAGGAATTGCATGTCAGTATCCATGACAGCTCTGAATGTCCGCTCACGTCTGACTGAACGAAAACTGTGGATTTCTTGGGATCTATACCTATAGAAAGATAGAGTGCAGCTACATCGAGTATATTTTTTCTCAATTCTTTAGGATCTTGAGGAACTGTTATGGAATGAAGATCTACAATACAGTAAATACATTCATTTTCATCCTGAAGCTCAACAAACTGCTTCAATGCTCCCAGATAGTTTCCCAAATGGATATTTCCGGTAGGCTGTACGCCTGAAAAAACACGTTTCATAATATCTCCTTGTGATTATATCTTCATCTTTGTCTGCTCTGAATCATTTTCTTTCTTTTCAGCTGCTCTTTTATCTGCCTTTTTTTCCAGAGCAAGTTTTGTATCTATTTCATGTTCCTCTTCTCTTATTACCCTTGCTATAGATATGATATTCACATCGTCATCTGCTCTCATAATCTTTACACCCTGAGTTGCTCTTCCCAGTTTGGACACATCAGCTGCAGCAATTCTTATAATAGTTCCTTCTGAATTTATAAGAAGAATTTCATCATCATCATCTACTACAAGAGCACCTACAAGCATACCGGTTTTCTTAAATTTACTCTTATCGTATGTCAAAAGTCCTTTACCGCCTCTTGCCTGTATTTTGTATTCTTTGACTGATGTCCTTTTTCCGTATCCTTTGCTTGTAACTACCAGTACTTCTTCGTGAGGCTGAACAAGCTCCATTGATACCACTTCATCATCACCTTCAAGCTTAATGGCTCTTACGCCTCCTGCTATTCTTCCCATAGGACGCACATCATCTTCTGAGAAGCATATACACTTTCCTTGTTTTGTTATGATTATGACATTATCGCTTCCGCTGGTCTGCTTTATAGCTACAAGTTCATCTCCATCTTTAAGATTGATAGCTATAAGCCCTGTTTTTCTGTTAGTATCAAACTGAGATATGGCGGTTTTCTTAATAGTACCGTCTTTAGTAACTGCCATCAGATATTTGTCATCTCTGAATTCTTTAAACGGTATGACTGCGGTTATTCTTTCTCTCTGCATCAGATTAAGGAAATTTATAGCAGGCGTTCCCTTAGCTGTTCTTGTAGCTTCCGGAATTTCATATGCTTTTATCCTATGGACTTTTCCTGTGTTTGTAAAGAACATTAGATTATCATGAGTTGACGTCATTATAAGATCGTTGACAAAATCGTTTTCTCTCGTGGTAAGTCCCGTAATGCCTTTGCCGCCTCTCTTCTGGGTCTTATAAGTATCTGCAGGAATCCTTTTAAGATATCCCAGATGAGTCAGAGTTATAGCCACCTGCTTTTCCTCTATGAGATCTTCATCATCCATATCACTCATATCAGCTACTATTTTAGTCTTTCTTTCATCGCCGTATTTTTCTTTTATTTCAAGAAGCTCATCTTTTACAACACCCATAAGCTTTTTCTCATCTTCGAGGAGGCTCTTGTAATAAGCTATTTTTTTCTGCAGTTCTGCATATTCGTTTTCTATTTTTTCACGTTCCAGACCCTGCAGCCTTGCCAGTCTCATATCAAGTATAGCCTGAGCCTGTATATCTGAAAGTCCGAAGCGCTCCATCAGCTTGTCCTTGGCATTATTATAACTTGATCTTATTATCTTTATGATCTCATCTATATTGTCAAGAGCTATACGCAAGCCTTCCAGTATATGAGCTCTGGCTTCTGCCTTATTGAGATCATACTGAGTTCTTCTCGTTACAACTTCCTTCTGATGTTTCAGATACTCTTTTATTATATCATACAGATTCAGAAGTCTCGGCTGACCTTCAACCAGCGCGATCATTATCATACTGTAATTTTCCTGAAGCTGTGTATGTTTATAAAGTCTGTTAAGAGTTATCCTCGGATTGGCGTCTTTCTTCAGCTCTATCACTATACGCATCCCATTTCTGTTGGATTCGTCTCTTATAGCTGAAATACCTTCTATCCTTTTATCCTTTACAAGCTCTCCTATCTTTTCAAGAAGTCTTGCTTTATTAACCTGAAACGGTATTTCACTAATTATAATCTGTGAGCGGCCTCTGTCAGTTTCCTCTATATTGGCAACTGCGCGTACCATAACCTTTCCCTGTCCTGTCCTGTAAGCCTCTCTTGCTCCTTTTTTACCTAAGATCTGAGCGCCCGTAGGAAAGTCAGGGCCTTTTACTATTTCAACAAGATCCTCTACGGTACACTGATCATCATCTATCATCCTGACAGTAGCATCTATTACTTCTCCAAGATTATGAGGAGGTATAGATGTAGCCATGCCTACGGCTATACCGTTACTGCCGTTTACCAGAAGATTAGGAAATCTTGCCGGAAGTACGACAGGTTCTTTTTCTTCTTCATCAAAGTTAGGCATGAAATCTACGGTATCTTTATCTATATCCCGTATCATTTCAAGAGAAAACGGAGACATCCTGGCTTCCGTATAACGCATGGCTGCCGCGCCGTCACCGTCTACTGATCCAAAGTTTCCGTGTCCGTCCACAAGAAGATACCTTGTAGAAAAATCCTGAGCAAGTCTTACCATGGCATCGTAAATAGAGCTGTCGCCATGAGGGTGATATTTACCCATTACTTCACCGACTATACGCGCCGACTTCTTGAATGGTTTATCAGGTGTTATTCCCAGACTGCTCATTCCATAAAGTATTCTTCTGTGAACAGGCTTAAGACCATCTCTTACATCAGGAAGAGCACGTCCTACAATTACACTCATGGCGTAATCTATGTAGGAGTTTTTCATCTCATCATGTATCTCATGCTGGATCATTTTCTGATCTTCAATTAAATTTGCCATCTATCCAAACTCCTCCCATCTAAATATCCAGAGTCGCAAGAGCCGCATTCTGCTCGATAAAATGTCTTCTTGGCTGAACTTTATCTCCCATTAGAGTAGTAAATATCTCGTCTGCTGCAGTAGCGTCATCAATTGTTATCTGTATAAGAGTTCTGTTATTGTAATCCATTGTAGTCTCCCAAAGCTGATGAAAATCCATTTCTCCAAGACCTTTATATCGCTGTATATCAGCTTTTCCGGGTTTATCTGCCAGTTCTTTCATAAGTTTTTCCTGTTCTCTTTCAGAATAGGTATAATAAACTTCCTTACCCTTTTTAACTTGAAAAAGAGGAGGCTGAGCAGCGTAAATATAGCCTTTTTCTATAAGCGGAGTCATATATCTGTAGAAGAACGTTAAAAGAAGTGTTCTTATATGAGCTCCGTCAACGTCGGCATCTGTCATTATTATTATCTTATGATATCTCAGCTTTGACTCGTCAAAATCAGGACCTATGTTGCATCCAAAAGCCGTTATCATATTCTTTATCTCATCTGAGTTCAGTATCCTGTCAAGACGTGCTTTTTCAACATTAAGTATTTTTCCTCTCAGCGGGAGTACAGCCTGTCTCAATCTGTCTCTTCCCTGCTTAGCGCTTCCGCCTGCAGAATCACCCTCCACAAGAAATATTTCTGAAAGTGAAGGATCTTTTTCCGAGCAGTCAGCTAATTTTCCAGGCATGGAAATACCATCAAGGACACTTTTTCTTCTTGTAAGTTCTCTTGCCTTCCTTGCCGCTTCTCTTGCCCTTGCTGCTCTCAAACATTTATCTATGATTATTTTCGCCTGAGTAGGATTTTCTTCAAGAAAAGCCATAACATTCTCTGCTGTAGCTGTCTCCACAAATCCTCTCATCTCACTGTTTCCCAACTTAGTCTTTGTCTGTCCTTCAAATTGAGGTTCAGTGAGTTTAACGGAAATTATAGCTGTCAAACCCTCTCTTACATCATCACCTGAAAGAGCATCGTCATTTTCTTTAAGAATTTTGCTTCTTTTGGCGTAATCGTTTATAGTTCTGGTAAGAGCTGTTTTAAATCCTACCATATGGAATCCGCCTTCTGTTGTATTGATGTTATTAGCATAAGAGAGCATCATCTCGCTGTATCTATCAGTATACTGCATGGCAACTTCGACTTCTCTGTCCTTGTCTGCAACTTCAAAATACACTACATCAGGATGCAGAGGTTCCTTATTGGTATTCAAATGTTTTACGAATTCTTTCAGACCGCCTTCATAATGAAATACTTCTTCCTGCTGTTTTCCTTCTCTTTCATCTTTTAAAATTATTCTTATCCCCTTATTGAGAAAAGCCATCTCTCTCAGCCTTCTCTCAAGAGTTTCATAATCATACTCTATTTCGTCAAAGATCTCAGGATCAGGCCAAAACGTGCTCTTTGATCCTGTCTTTCTCGAGTTTCCTATATCTGTAAGGGGACTTGTGGTTTTCCCTTTAGCATAAGTCTGTTTATAAACTTTTCCGTTTCTTTTTATTTCCACTTCCATTTTCGTAGAAAGAGCATTTACTACAGATGCGCCTACGCCGTGAAGTCCTCCTGAAACCTTATATCCCCCTCCTCCGAACTTTCCTCCGGCATGAAGAACAGTGTGTATTACTTCCACTGCAGGTATCCCAAGCTTAGGATGATTATCTACAGGCATCCCTCTTCCGTCATCTTCTACAGTAATGGAATTGTCTTTGTGTATAGTAACATTTATATTATTGCAAAAACCGGCAAGAGCCTCGTCTATACTGTTATCTACTATTTCATACACCAAATGGTGAAGCCCTCTGGAACCTGTACTTCCTATATACATTCCAGGTCGTTTTCTTACAGCTTCAAGACCTTCTAAAACTTGTATCTGCTCAGCTCCATACTGCTGCAGCTTTTCGTCTTTCGCCATCATCTAATCTCCTTTTCCTTAAGTTCAGTTATAACGGCTTATTATATCATATATTTTAAGTTTTTACAAACTTTTATAAGGTTTTGGAGTTTTGAGTCAATTCAACACCTGTAAAAGCGTGAGATTTAAAATTTGAGCCTTTCAAAACCCTGTTTATACGCCATATTAATAAAAAAACCTGTAAACTTTTTAAAATCATGTTTACAGGTTTTTTTTTCAGATTTCTATTTCTATTTCTCCTGAATTTATTTTAAAAATCTTTCCTTCCGGAAGTGATCTAGCCACTTTTCCTGATATGTCAGTAGTAGTTATAAAAAGCTGATTTCCTCCTAAAGAATTTATAAGATAAGTCTGTCTGTCGTTATCCAGCTCAGAAAGAACATCATCCAGAAGCAGTATAGGTTTCTCTCCCATTTCTTCTTCTATGAGCTTTATTTCCGAAAGTTTCAAAGAAAGAGCTGCAGTCCGCTGCTGCCCCTGTGAACCGAATTTTCTCAAATCAATACTATCAGCCGATATTTTAAGGTCATCTTTATGGGGCCCTCTTCCTGTATTCCTGTTCTTTATATCATCTTCTCTTACATCACAAAGCAACTGATAAAAAGACTTTTCCGTATTATCTGAAACATCTATATTTGACTCATACTTTATATCAAGAATTTCTTTGCCGCCTGATATTCTGCTGTGTATCTGTCTGCTTATATCGTTTATCTTCTTTATGAATTCATTACGCCTTACTGCTACTCTTGCCCCGTATTTAGCCAGTTCTCGGTCCCATATATCGAGGATCGACACATCTATAATACTTTCTTTAAGATAAGTATTTCTTTGTTTCAATGTTCTTTTATAATCACTGAGATCACTGTAATATCCGGGTTTTATCTGACAAAGCTCTCTGTCGACAAATTTTCTTCTCTTTTCCGGTTCATCTTTTACAATTTTCATATCTTCCGGAGAAAATATTATTATAAATACACGATCTAAAAGCTCAGATGTTTTTTTGATTTTAACGCCATCCAGCTTTATTCCTTTTTTTCCTTCTTTATTTACAACTATTTCATTAACATGATCATCTCCGTCAAAATAAGCTGTAGTTTTTATTTTGCAAAATTCCTTTCCAAACCTTATGAGTTCTTTGTCTTTAGAGGTTTTAAAAGATCTTGCCATAGCATTTAAATATATACTTTCAAGCAGATTGGTTTTCCCCTGTGCGTTATTGCCTATAAATATATTAACATTTTCATTAAAAACCACGTCAAGTTCTTTATAATTCCTAAAATCTTTTAATTCTATTCTCTTTATATACATTTTACATCGAAGGTATTCTTACAGGAAGGATTAAATATTCATATGAATTCCCTTCTACAGGTTTTACTACGCAAGGGGATGTTCCTGTTTTGAAATTCATAGATATTTCTTCATCGTCTATTGCTTTTAATACGTCTATAATAAATTTTGAATTAAATCCTATTTCAAGATCATCTCCTGTTTTTTCCATTATTATTTCTTCTTTCACATTACCTTCTTCAGATCTTGAAGTTATCGTAAGCAAATTATTTTTTATAGTCATCTTTATAAGATTATTTTTTCCTTCTTTAGCTAAAAGTGATGCTCTTTCTATACTTTCAAGTAATATTGATTTTCCTATTATGACATTTATATCGTTGTTTTTAGGTATTATTTCTTTGTATTTTATGAATTCGCCTTCCATAAGTCTGAGTATTACTTCTGTTGTTCCTATGTTAAATACAGCTTTTTTTTCTCCCATCAATATTCTGATATCATCGTCTGTTTCATCATCAGAAATGATTTTACTTATTTCATTCATAATTTTAGCTGATATTATAAATTTATTTTCTTCGGCACTCGTCATGTTTTCATTGGCAAGAGCAAGCCTAAATCCATCAAGAGCTACCATGCTGACCTTTTCTTTTCCTATTTCTGTAAGTATACCTACTAAAATGCCTTTTGATTCATCTATAGAGGCTGCAAAAGAGGTTTTTCTTACCATATCTTTGAATATCTCTTTATCAAATATAAGATCATCTTTTATTTCTTCTTTTTCTCCTATTTTAGGAAATTCATCTACAGGAAAGCTTACTACTGTAAATTCAGATGAACTTGTTTTTATCAATACAGAGTTTTCTTCGTTTGATTCTATAGATATTTCTTCATTGGGAAGCTTTCTTATTATGTCTCCGAATAATTTGGATATAACAACAATAGAGCCTTCTTCTTCTACGTAAGCTTCTGTTTCTTTCTGTATACTTATTTCAAGATCAGAAGCAGTCATAATTAATTTTCCGTCGGTTTTAGCTTCCAGCAGTATTCCTTTTAAAATAGGCAGAGTAGTTCTGTTTGAAACTGCTTTTGAAACTGTATTTAGCGCTTTTGTCAGTGTTTGTTGATTGCAAGTAAATTTCATAATATCCTCCAAATGAAAAAAATCTGTTTATTATATTTATATATATATTTATAGTAGTTGTAGTAGTAGGGCCTGTTGAAACTGTTGATAACTTATAAAGCCCTTATAAATACTTGTTTTTTTGTTCTTAAAAAACTGTGGATAATTTGTTTTTTTTGTTAACAGATAGTGTGGATAACTATTGTATATCGTCTTTTATGCGTCTTATTTCTTCAGCCATCAGGCTGTTGGTTTTTAATTCTGCAGAGATTTTTTCGTAAGCATGCAGTACTGTGGTGTGGTCACGGCCGCCGAAATATTCTCCTATCTTCGGAAGCGATGAATCGGTCAATTCTCTGCAAAGGTACATGGCTATCTGCCTTGGGTGTGAAAATTCACGTTTTCTTTTAGCTGATTCTATATCTGATATTTTTATATTGTATTTTTTGCAGACCGTTTTTTTTATGGTTTCGCATGTTATGTTAAAGTCACTGGTTGAAAAAATATCGTTTAGATTTTTTCTGGCAAATTTTACGGTTATACGTTCATTAAAGATTCTTGAATAACTGATAATTCTCGTTAGAGCGCTTTCAAGCTCTCTTATATTGAATTTGACTTTTTCAGCTATAAGATCTATAACTTCAAGCATATCATCATCTTCAACGTCGACATTTTCCTGTTTTGCTTTATTTCTTAAGATTGCTACTCTTGTTTCAAAATCGGGAGGCTGTATGTCTGCTATTATATTCCATTGGAATCTTGATCTTAAGCGTTCATCAAGATCTGTAAGTTTACTTGGATGTCTGTCGCTTGATATAACTATCTGTTTTTCAAATTCATAAAGAGCATTGAATGTGTGGAAAAACTCTGCCTGGGTACTTTCTTTACCTTCTATGAACTGTATATCGTCTATCAGCAATACATCTACATTTCTGTATTTTTTTTTGAAAGCCCTCATTTTACTGTTATAGTTTTTTTTATCTTGTATTGCTTTTATAAGTTCAGATGTAAACATTTCGGAGGAAACATAAAGAACTTTGGAAGAAGGATTGTGTTCAAGTATGTAGTGTCCTATGGCATGCATGAGATGAGTTTTTCCGAGTCCTGATCCTCCATATATAAAAAGAGGATTGTAGACTACTGCCGGTGATTCAGCTACAGCAAGAGCTACAGCATGGGCATAGTTATTGTTAGATCCTACGACGAAATTATCGAAGTTGTATTTTGGATTGAGAAAGTATTCTTCTCTGAATTCTTCTTCAGTCTCTTTTTTTTCCTCGATCTGTGTGTGTTTTCCGGAACTTCCTTTAAGAAAGTTTTCTATTTCTTCTTCTGTTTTTTCTTTTATAACTACCTTGTATTTTTTTCTGAATACGCTTTCTACAGCTTGCTCAAATATTGAAATATAACGGGTTTTCAGAATTCCAATGGCAAAATCATTAGATGATGCAACGTAAAATACTTTAGCATCTTCATCCACTTCGAGAGGCACTAATGGAGCAAACCATGTCCTGTAACTCACATCTGTAACGTTTTCGTTTATTTCTGAAAGTATATCTCTCCATTTTTTTTCTTCAATCTTTTTCTTCATAAGTTTTTCCTCTCTCTAAGCTGTAGGTATATAATATCAAAAAAAGTTATCCACAGGCAATAGGTTAATAAAATTTGTTGAAAAAATAAAGTTAAATGAAGTTATCCACTACTTGTGGATAAAATTGTGCAAAGTTTCAACAGGCATAACTATATATTGGTGTGATACTTATTATTTGTAATATTTTTACATTAATGTATTTAATGACTATGGGTGTTATTTTAAAATCAATTGACACAAGTTTAACTGGAGGGTATAATAGTAAAGCGTATGGCATAAGTTGAAATTTAGATTTATGTACTTGAATTGATATAATTTACAGAAGGAGGAAGAAACGGATGAAGATGACATATCAGCCGAAAAAAAGACAGAGAAAAAAAGAGCACGGCTTTAGAAAAAGAATGAAAACAAAGAACGGTAGAAATGTTTTAAAAAGAAGAAGACAAAGAGGAAGAAAAGTTTTATCAGCATAGAGACCGCAAGTGTGGTCTTTTTGTTATAACCTGATAATTATTTATGAAACATAGAGACTGCAGCTGATAAATTCAGCTGAATGCGATTTTTATACCGATAAATTTGGTAATGTTATGCTAAAAAAGGATATACTGAGAAGAAAAGATGATTTTACTTCTATATATAAAAAAGGAAGATCCGTCGGAGAACGGTATATTGTACTTTTTTATAGGAAGAACGATCTTTCATACAACAGAATAGCATTTTTAGCAAGCAAAAAAGTAGGAAACAGCGTTGAACGAAACAGAGCCAGAAGGCTCATGAAGGAAAACTATAGATTTTTAAAAGATTATATCAAATCGGGGTATGATCTTATATTCATTGCACGGAAAAATATAAACGGAAAGAAACTTCGAGATGTGGAAAAATCTATGGTAAATTCTGTATCTAAAGCAAAATTGTATAAGAGATAAGAGGCATATAGATGAAGAAGATATTGATTCTTGTAATTAAAGGATATCAGAAATTCATATCTCCTCTTTTTCCGCCAACATGCAGATTTTATCCTACTTGTTCTACTTACTTTATACAGGCATTGGAAAAGTACGGATTTTTTAAAGGCTCTTTTCTCGGTATAAAGCGATTGATGAGATGTCATCCTTTTAATCCGGGAGGTTATGATCCTTTAAAATAGGAGGAAATTAATTAATGTATACAATATTAGGAGTAATAGCAAAGCCATTGGGATGGCTTCTCGGTTTTCTGTATAACTTTTTAAGTGATTATGGAATTACTATTATTTTGTTTACTCTGATAGTTAAGTTGTGTCTGTATCCTTTGTACATAAAGCAGACTAAATCTACTGCTAAAATGGCAGAGGTACAGCCTAAAATGCAGGCTTTACAGAGAAAATACGCAAACGACAGAGAAACTTTGAATATAAAGATGGCAGAGTTATATAAGGAAGAAAAATTCAATCCTATGGGTGGATGTCTTCCTATGCTTATACAGATGCCTATAATTATGGGGTTATTTGCTTTACTGAGAAACCCTTTGAGGTATATGGCAGATGACAGTATGATTTTTGCTTTTCATGAATCTTTTATGTGGATAAAAGATTTAAGTCAGCCGGATCCATGGATACTTCCTATAATTGCGGGCGTAGCGACATTTATTTCATTTACTATGAATCAAGCCTTATCTGATAGCGGCGGTGCCAATAATCAGATGAATGGCATGATGAAAATGATGAAATATATTTTTCCTATTATGATTTTGTGGATGGCGAGATCATTTCCATCCGGACTTGCTCTTTATTGGGCAGTCAGCCAGATTATACAGATATTCTTCAATATACATATGGCTACTCTCAGAAAGAGATTAAAAAGAGAGGCACAGAAAAAAAATAAAAAATAGATCTCTATAGTTTTGGAGGAAAATTTAAATGGATTATTCGGAAAAATGGGGGGTTGACGTTGAAGAAGCTGTCAAACTTGCCCTTATGGATCTTAAACTCTCCAGAGATGAAGTTGAAGTTACGGTTTTGGAACAGCCTTCAAAGGGGTTTTTCGGTATAGGCTCTAAACTTGCAAAAGTAAGAGTAGAAAAGAAAAAAGAGGAGAAAAAAGAAATCCCTGCTGCCGAGATTCTCGAAAAAGAGGAACATGAAGAAAATCTTCAGCAAGAAAAATCTGAAGAGCCTAAAGAAAAAACTGACAATAAAGAATATAAGAATAACAGGAAGAACAGAAATAAGAAAGATAATAAAGCTGGCACAGCTGAAAATAATGAAGAAGAGAGCAGCTTGAATATCGAAGTCGTAAATAAAAGCGAACTTGAAGATGTGGAAGAGCATGAAGCTCTTAATTTTCTGAAAGATGTAACAGAAAAAATGGGTCTTACACTGTCATTTGATGTTAAAGCAGGTAAAGATATAGTTTATATAGAGATGTCAGGCAAAGATTCAGGCACTATTATAGGCAAAAGAGGACAGACGCTGGATTCTATTCAGTATCTTACAAGTCTTGTGATAAATAAAAACAGCGAAAAGTATATTAAAGTAGTTATAGATGCTGAGAATTACAGAGCTAAAAGGCAGAAGACTCTTGAACAGCTGGCCAATAGACTGGCGGCTAAGGTAATAAGAAATAAGAAATATGTAAGGCTTGAACCAATGAATCCTTATGAAAGAAAAATAATTCACGCTACTTTGCAGCAGAATCCTGAGATTAATACGAGGAGCGAAGGTGAAGAACCTTATAGAAGAGTTGTAATAGAGCTTAAAAAGTAATTTTAAGAGTCCGCAAGTTTATTTGCGGACTTTTGCGATTATTGGGGAGAAAAAAATGGAAGATACTATTGCTGCAGTTGCCACTGCTTACGGAGAGGGTGGAATCGGCATTATAAGAATAAGCGGGAACAAAGCTTTTGATATTTTAAAGGATATATTTGAACCCGGAGGAGAATTTGCTGAAATAGTAAGCCGAAGAATGACTTATGGAAAAATAGTAGATAAAGATAACAATGAGATAATAGATGAAGTTTTAGCAGTGTATATGAAAGGTCCTAAAACTTATACGGCGGAAGATGTTGCAGAGATAAATTGCCACGGCAGTATAGTGGCTTTAAGAAAAACCCTCGGACTTGCGCTTCGAAAAGGAGCGCGTATGGCTGAACCGGGTGAATTTACTAAGAGAGCTTTTTTAAACGGCAGGCTTGATTTATCTCAGGCTGAAGCTGTTATAGATATTGTGAAGGCTAAGACTGATAAAAGCTTTGATGTGGCTATATCACAGCTTGAAGGAGGACTTTCTCTTAAAATTATGGAGATAAGACAAAAGCTTCTGGATGTTCTTGTAGATATAACAGTCAATATAGATTATCCTGATGAAGATATAGAAGAGCTTACTTATGAAAAATTGGAAGAAAATATATTGCTGATAGGCGAAATGATTGAAAAACTATTGTCTACAGCTTCTACAGGACGTATGATAAGAGAAGGAATAAGAATAGCTATAGTAGGAAAACCAAACGTGGGAAAATCTTCTCTGATGAATAGTCTTCTAAAAGAAATACGCGCTATAGTTACAGAAATACCGGGTACTACCAGAGATACTATTGAAGAAACTCTCAGCATAAGAAATATTCCTGTTTACCTTGTTGATACTGCAGGTATAAGAGATACTTCTGATAAGGTTGAACTTCTTGGGATAGAAAAATCTAAAGAAGCTTTTAATAATGCGGATTTTATAATATTTATAACTGATGGAAGCCGTCCTCTCTCTTCTGAAGATAAAGAGATAGGGAAATATCTTAAGGAAAAGAAATCTTTGATTCTTATAAATAAAAGTGATCTTGGTAGAGTATTTGACGACGATGAAATAAGAGAAATAGCGGGAAACCATGATATAATAGAAACCTCTCTACTCAATGGCAAAGGGATAGAGGATATAGAAGAATTTATTGAAAATATGGTTTATGGCGGACATCTATCACAAAAAGACAGTATGATGGTTAATAATGTTCGTCATATAGAGCTTTTAAGAAAAAGCAGAGGATCTCTTGAAGATGCTCTTAAAATGATTGCTTCCAAAGAAGCTCTGGATTTTATAGAAATAGATGTTAAAAACACTTATGAATATTTAGGTGAGATAATAGGAGAAACGGTATCGGATGATATCATAGATGAAGTATTCGCCAGATTTTGTCTGGGGAAATAATTTTTCTTTTTTATATACGGAGGCATGTATCGGCAAATGGAAAAATTTTTAATGGGAACATATGATGTTATAGTAGTAGGAGCGGGTCATGCAGGGTGTGAAGCAGGGCTTGCATCGGCCAGAATGGGGAAAAAGACGCTGATGTTTTCCATAAATCTTGAGGCTGTTGCTATGATGGCGTGTAATCCGTCGATAGGCGGTACAGGAAAAGGTCATCTTGTAAGAGAAATAGATGCTCTGGGCGGAGAGATGGGAATAAATATAGATAAGACTTTTATCCAAAGCCGTATGCTTAATACTGCTAAGGGTCCGGCTGTTCACTCTCTTAGAGCTCAGGCTGATAAAAATCAGTATCATATTGAAATGAAAAAGACTATTGAGAATGAGGATAATCTTCATTTGAAGCAAGGTGAAGTTATAGACATAATAATAGAAGAAGGAAAAGCCTGTGGAGTAGTTTTAAAGACTGGCGCATGTTACAGAGCTGAAGCTGTAATATTAGCAACAGGAACTTTTCTTGCCGGAAAAATATTTATAGGCGATAGTGTTTTTGAAAGCGGTCCCAACGGTCTGGCTCCGTCTGTCGAGCTGGCAGAACGTCTGAAAGAGTATGGTCTTCCTATGAGAAGGTTTAAAACTGGTACTCCTGCCAGAGCTTTAGGTAAGAGCCTTGATTTTGATAAGATGATACCGCAGCACGGAGACGAGGATATTGTTCCATTTTCATTTATGAATGACAGTTTAGAGAAAGATCAGGCAGATTGCTGGCTTACATATACCAATGAAGCTACGCATGATGTAATAAGAGCGAATTTTCATAGGTCAGCTCTGTTTGGCGGTCATATAGAGGGTGTCGGTCCGAGGTATTGTCCTTCTATAGAAGATAAGGTAAACAGATTTTCAGATAAAGAAAGACATCAACTTTTTGTCGAGCCAGAGGGAATTTATACTGATGAGATGTATATACAGGGAATGTCGTCTAGTCTTCCTGAAGATGTACAGCAGGAATTTTATAAAACTATACCGGGACTTGAGAATTTAGAAATAGTAAGGCCTGCTTATGCTATTGAGTATGATTGCATAGATCCTGTAGATTTAAAAATATCTCTTGAAAATAAACATATCGAAAACCTTTTCTGTGCCGGCCAGTTCAATGGAAGTTCCGGATATGAAGAAGCTGCAGCGCAGGGACTTATGGCGGGAATAAACGCTGTTCGTAAAATAGAAGGGAAAAATGAATTTGTTCTTCAGAGAAACGAAGCTTATATTGGCGTTCTCATCGACGATTTAGTAACTAAAGGTACTAATGAACCTTACAGAATTATGACCAGCAGAGCAGAATATAGACTGGTTCTCAGGCAAGACAATGCAGATTTACGTTTGACTGAGAAGGGTTATGAGGTTGGATTGGTAAAAAATGATAGATATGAGAAATATTTGAATAAAAAAGAAGTAGTAAGACTTGAGACAGATCGCTTAAAGAAAAAAGTATTGAAACCTGAAAATGTAAATGATTTTCTGGAAAGTAAGGGAAGTACACCGATAAAAAGTCCATGCTCTCTGTATGAGCTGCTGAGAAGACCTGAAATAAAATATGACGAATCCTTTGTTATAGACGAAGAAAGACCTGTACTTTCTTCACATCAAAAAACTATGATGGAAGTACAAATAAAATACGAAGGGTATATAGACAAACAGAAGCAGCAGATAGAAAAATTTAAAAGACTGGAAAATAAAAAGCTTCCTTCTGATATTGATTATCACAGTATTGATGGGCTCAGAATAGAAGCGAGGCAGAAACTGAGTGATTTTAGACCGCTGTCTGTGGGACAGGCATCCAGAATATCAGGAGTATCTCCGGCAGATATAAATGTACTTCTTATTTATATGGAAAAGTTTCGCAGGAGAAAGAGCTGATATGGTTATGAAAGAATTAATAAAGATATTTAAAATATTAGATATAGATTATAATGACGAGAAAGAAAAGAAATTTTATCAATATATGAGTGAAATACTCAAACTGAATCAGCAGATAAATCTTACTGCCATAACTGAGAAAAACGAATTTATACAGAAGCATTATGTAGATTCTCTTCTTTGTGCAGGCTTAGATGAGTTTAAAAATTCATTTTCGATTATAGATGTAGGAACGGGCGGTGGTTTTCCCGGAGTACCTCTCGCAATAGCTTTTCCTGATAAGGAATTTGTGCTTATAGATTCCCTGAATAAAAGAATAAAGATAATTAATCAGTTATGTGAGTCTCTTGGAATTTTCAATGTAAAGGCGTTTCATGGAAGAGCAGAAGAAATGGGCAGACGTAAGGATATGAGAGAGAAGTTTGATCTTTGTGTTTCACGTGCAGTGGCTAATATGAGTACACTTTCCGAATATTGTATTCCTTTTGTAAGGGTTGGAGGAAGTTTTATAGCATATAAGGGGCCTGACTGCAGAAAAGAACTGGAAGATGCGATTAATGCAGTGACCGCTCTTGGAGGAGATGTAATAAGAGAAGAAAGTCCTGAAATAACAGGGATACCTTTTGATCATAAATTTATAGTTATAAAAAAGAAAAAAAATACACTGTCGAAATTTCCGAGAAAACCCGGAACTCCGTCAAAAGAGCCGATTAAATAGCATAAATCGGCTCTTTTTGTGTTATGAATCATCTTTTCTGAAGAAGGACAAGTTGTTAATATATATGTAGGAAAGGGGGTAGGGATGATGTTTATTAAAAAGACTACGGAAATACCGATAAATATGATTAAAACTAATTCACAGCAGCCCAGACAGATTTTCGCAGAAGAACAGCTATTGGAACTAAGAGATTCAATAAAAGAATTTGGGGTGCTGCAGCCTTTGATTTTAAAAAAGGAGGCTAATGGAGAGTATCTTCTTATAGCCGGGGAGAGAAGACTTAGAGCGTCAATAATGGCAGGACTTGACAGAGTCCCCGCCGTTATAAAAGAAGCTAATGAGGAAGAAATAAGCTTGATAGCTCTTGTGGAAAACATACAGCGTGAAAATCTCGGATACATAGAAGAGGCAAGAGCTTATAAAAATATAATGGAAAAATATGGCATAAGCCAACTTGCTTTATCGGAGAAATTAGGAAAAAATCAATCTACTATATCTAATAAGATCAGACTCTTATCTTTACCGGAAGATATACAGAATATGTTGGTGGAAAATAAGCTTACTGAACGTCATGCAAGGGCCTTACTTAAAATCGAAGACGATCAGTTGAGAAAAGTCATAATAGGCAAAGTTTTAAAACATGGATTTAATGTTAAACAAACGGAAAAGCTTGTGGAAGATTACCTCACACAAAAAGAAAATCAGGAACGTGAGAAAAATAAAATAAAGCATATAAGTTATAAGCTTTATCTCAATACACTGAGAAGAACATTTAATGATATGGAATTAAATGAAAAAGGCGCCACTTTTAAACAGGAGGATACAGGAAATGATCTCAGAATAACAATTACCATACCTAAAGAAATACAAGGAATGGTTATATGATATACTCCTTAAAATAATGTTTCACGTGAAACATTATTTTTTTTGTAAAGAAATGCAAAAGTTATAGCAAAAATTATAATGATGTTATATAATGTTTAAAGCAATATAAGAAATAGTCAATGTATATTGATTAAGGAGGAATAAATTGGGTAAAGCTATAGCTATTTTTAATCAAAAAGGCGGGGTAGGTAAGACTACTACCAATATAAACCTTGCGGCATGTTTGGCTATAAAAGGGAAAAGAGTGCTGATATTGGACATTGATCCGCAGGGAAATACTACCAGTGGGGTGGGGATTTCAAAAAAAAATCTGGAGATTACTACTCACGAGATACTAATAGAAGATAAATATCATCCTGAAGAGGCAATTTTACCTACAGGTATTGAGAATCTTGATATAATGCCGGCCAGCGTTCAGCTTGCAGGGGCGGAAGTAGAAATGATAGAGCTTGCAGGAAGAGAAAAAAGGCTTAAGAGAGCAATAGATATTCTTAAGCCTAAATATGATTATATTTTTATAGATTGTCCGCCGTCTTTAGGAATACTTACTATAAATTCACTGACTGCTGTAGATTCGGTACTTATACCTATACAATGTGAATTTTATGCTCTTGAAGGTGTAAGCCAGCTTATGAGTACAATAGACATAGTAAAAAGAAATATGAATCCTAATCTTGAGATACAAGGTGTTATTCTTAGTATGTTTGATGGAAGAACTAATCTTTCCATACAGGTAGTTGAAGAAGTGAAGAAATATTTCAAGGAGAAGGTATATACTACTGTTATCCCCAGAAATGTTAGATTAGCTGAAGCGCCAAGTTACGGTATGCCTGTAATACAATATGATCCCAGATCGACAGGAGCGCAGGCATATATGGAATTTGCAGATGAATTTTTAAGCAGCGAGGAGGAAGAGTAAATGGCAGCGCCGAAAAAAACGCGAGGCTTAGGAAAAGGTCTTGATGCACTTTTCGGAGATGCGGAAGTATCCTTAAGCGTAAAAAAAGAAGAAAAATCGGAAGGTAACGAACAAAAGAAAGCCAAAGCAAATATAAATGAAGAAAAATTTCCACAAGAGGCCGGAGGTATAGAATATATAGATATAAACAATATAAAACCAAATTCCGGACAGCCGAGGAAAACTTTCGATGAAGAAAAGCTGCAAGAACTCGCTTCATCTATAGAAGAGCATGGGCTTATACAGCCTATCGTTCTCAGAAAAGCCAAGAATGGGTACGAAATTGTAGCCGGTGAAAGAAGATGGAGAGCTGCCAGATTAATAGGAATAAAAGAGCTTCCTTGTATCATCAGGGATCTCACTGATGAAGAAAATATGCTGCTTGCTATTATAGAGAATATGCAGAGAGAAGATCTTAATCCTATAGAAGAAGCTGAGGGAATCAGTCAGATGATGAATACATATGGTCTTACTCAGGAACAAGTTTCAAAGAGTCTCGGCAAGAGCAGACCTTACATAGCTAACAGCTTAAGATTGCTTAAGTTAGCTGATATAGTAAAAGGATATTTGTCAGAAGGATTACTTACTTCAGGGCATGCAAGAGCTCTCGCAGCAATATCTGATGAAAAGAAGCAGATAGCTCTTGCAGATATAGCTGTTAAAGAAGGACTCTCTGTAAGACAAATGGAAAAGTTAGCTCAGGAAAATAAGAAAGATAAAGGAACCGCCAGATCGAGAGACAAAGCAAAAAATGCAGATGTTAAAAGAGTAGAAGAAGATCTAAAGGAAATCCTCGGAACTAAAGTAAATCTTAATCGAAGAGGGAAAAAAGGCAAGATAGAAATAGAATTTTACAGTAAAGAAGATCTCGAAAGATTAATAGAATTGTTGAAAACACTTAATTAGATAGGATTGTTTCATGTGAAACATAATTGAAAACTATGAGACCGGAAGATGTAAACAGTAATTTAAATATAGTAATAAAGCAGGCACAGGAGTTGAATATTCCTGTGCCTGATAATATATGTGGTAAAGTTAGAATAAATCCAAGACCTAAAAGTCGATTCGGATGCTGCAAAAAAGAAAATGAAAAATTTCAGATTGAAATAAGTCAGTTTATACTTCAATGTCGTGAGGAAAAGATAAGAGAAGTGTTGGCTCATGAAGTTTTGCATACTTGTAAAAACTGCTATAATCATGGAAATATATGGAAAGAATATGCTGAAAAAATGAATAAAGCATACGGATATAATATAAAACGTGTTTCTTCATTCAAAGATATGGATATAACTTTAAACAAAGAAGAAATAAAATATGTAATAAAATGTTATGATTGTGGAAGAGAATATCCAAGGCATAGATATACGGCAATGATGAAAAAAATATCCTTATATAGATGTGCATGTGGAGGCAAACTGGAAGTATTGAAGAAAAAGAGTTAAGATTGACAAAATAAGCAAATTAGTAATGGTTTACACCCTTGAATAATATTGTCAGAAGCCTATAATTATTTATAGGAAAAATAAATTAAATACAATGGAGGAATCATGAATTTGTTTAAAGACTATGTAACCGATATCAGAAATGAATTTAAAGGTTATAACGGCAAGAGGTTTTCAAAAGATCTGATGGCAGGTATAACTGTTGCAGCTGTTGCGCTTCCTCTGGCTTTGGCCTTTGGTGTAAGTTCGGGAGCTACTGCTGCGGCCGGACTGGTCACTGCTATTATCGGAGGCATTGTCATAAGTGTTTTATCGGGAGCATCTTTTCAGATATCAGGACCGACGGGAGCAATGACAGCAATACTGGTGACTCTTGCTGCCAAATATGGCATGCAAGGTATATTGATAGCTTGCTTTTTTGCGGGAATAATGCTGATAGCAGCAGGAGTGCTGAAATTGGGAAGAATAATATATTATATACCATCTTCCGTAATTACAGGATTTACTTCAGGTATAGCTGTAATAATAGCATTAGGACAACTTGATAATTTTTTTGGAGTGACATCTAAAGGCAATCTTGCTATAACCAAGTTTATTTCATATTTTACGGAAGGTTTCCATCCGGATATACCTACTATGTGCATAGGGTTAGCAGTTATTGTCATTATGATTATATGGCCGAAAAAGCTTAATGAAAAAATACCGTCATCATTGGCGGCCTTGATAATCATTCTTATAGTAAATCAATTTTTGAAATTAGATGTAGCAATGGTAGGGGATATACCTAAAACATTATTCCTTGATGAGAGACTGTCTATATCAGGATTTGATTTTTCTAAATTTTGGGATTTATTTGTTCCTGCTCTGTCCATAGCTGCGTTGGGAATGATAGAGAGTCTTCTTTGCGGAGCTTCAGCCGGGAAGATGAAAAAAGAAGAGCTGAATGCTGACAGAGAGTTGATAGCACAGGGAATAGGAAACATTGTTATACCATTTTTCGGAGGTGTTCCCGCAACTGCTGCTATAGCAAGAACCAGTGTAGCTATAAAAGCAGGATGCGAAACAAGACTTACGGGAATAATTCATGCGGCTATACTGCTGCTTTCAATGTTTGTATTGGCTCCGGTTATGTCTGTAATACCTCTTTCTGCCTTAGCAGGAGTCTTGATTATTACGGCATGGAGAATGAATGACTGGGCCAATATACGTTTTATATTCAGCCATAAATTCAAATCGGGTATCATTAAATTTATTATAACTATGGGGGCTACCGTAGTTTTGGATCTGACACAGGCTATAGTTATTGGTGTTGCCGTTTCTGTAATACTTATATTGATAAAACTCACTGATATAGAAATCAATGTAAGTGATATAGATGCTGACAGGCTTAAAGAAGTAGGTATACATCTTCCTAAAATTTCGGGAAAGGTAAGAGTTGCTTACCTGACCGGCGCTATATTTTTTGCTGTAGTAGATAAATTAGTGAAGAAACTGCAGGAGCAGGAGGGAGTAACAGAAGGACTTATACTCTCTATGAGAGGTGTTCCGGTTATAGATCTTTCCGGCATACAGGCACTTATAGAACTTGTAGAAGAGCTGGAAAGCCATGGAACAGAAGTATATCTGACCAGCGTGCAACCTAAAGTTCTTGAAGAGATGGAACGAGGCGGACTCATTGACCTGATAGGAGAAGAGTATATTTTTGATAGTGCAGAAGAAGCTATCATTGTAGCTCAGAAAGAACACATGTAAGAAAGTAGAGCAAAGTAGTAATGCATAATATACATAATTGTTATTGCAATGGAATACCAATATGATACAATAAAAGAACTCGGCACAGAAGTGTCATAAGATCTCAGAAGAGATCATGAAGCAATACTTTAATAATATTATTGTTTAAAAAAGTTTATCTTCAAAAACTTAAAATCACAGGAATACTTGTCCAGGAAGGCTATAAAACTATTAGAAGTAGTTTTTTAGCCTGTCTGGATTTTTTTATGAACTGATTTCATCGTAATTGTAAAGTAAGCAGGAGGAAATATGAAAAATAAATCGTTATTGAAAAAAGGTATTGGTATTTTGCTGCTATTAATAATGTCAGCAGGGGTATTATCCGGATGCGGAAAAACGTCTTCCGAGGAAGAGGGGATATCTGTATATATAGGAGGAACTATATTCGATGGAAGCTTGGATCCGGTAAAAGGAGCAATGTCCTATGGATACCCGTTTACAAATAATGCACTTACCAAGGTGACGCCGGAATCTGAATATACCGGAGACTTGGCCTCTGACTGGAAGATAAGCGAAGATGCGCTGACTTATACATTTAATTTAAAAGAAGGTATCAAGTTTCATGATGGATCAGATTTTACGGCTGAAGATGTGGTGTTCACATATAATGAAGTTAAAAACAATCAGGGAAATAATGAAAATGTGGATCTGAGCCGTATGGAATCAGCAGAAGCAACAGATGATTATACTGTAACCTTTAAACTCAGCGAACCATATTCATCATTTCTTGATCAGACTGCCTGTCTGGGAATAGTTCCCAGTGATGGTTATGACAGTAAGACTTTTGATACAGTTCCTATAGGAACAGGTCCATGGAAAGTAATACAGTATGATACAGCTCAGAAAATTATAGTACAGGCTAATGAGGATTATTATGGCGGAGTGCCTTCCATAAAGCAGGTTACTATTTTGAATATGGAAGAAGATACGGCTATTGCTAACGCCAAATCAGGCGAGCTGGATGTAGTAATGGTAGATCCCAATTATGCTGATGAAGAAGTAAAAGGAATGCATATAGAAAATCTTGAAACTATGGATGTACGTCAGATAAGCCTTCCTGTAACCGCTGAGACAAGTTATATAACAGAAGATGGACAGAAAATAATAGTGGGTAATAATGTTACTTCTGATAAAGCAGTAAGACAGGCTCTCGCCATAGGTATAGACAGACAAAAGATAATAAACGATGCTCTTAACGGAATAGGAAAACCGGCTGAAGGCTTTACAAGTAATTTGGTCTGGGGGAATACAACATCATATGAGGATAACCGTAAAGATGAAGCAGCTGAATTATTGGAAGCTGCAGGTTGGATCAAAGGTGATGATGGAATATATGAAAAAAACGGAAAGAAATGTGAATTTACTATTCTCTCGCCAAGCGGAGATACAGCGAGATATCAGCTGGCTGCTGCTGTAGCTGAAGAAGCAAAAACTTTGGGAATCAAAATAGATGTAGATCAGAAAACATGGGATGAATTATCAACAGCAGCAGCTTCAAATGGCGTAGTATGGGGATGGGGGCAGTTTGATCCTGTAGTTCTCAAAAATCTTTTTTACAGTGATTCTTTTACCGGAAACGGAACTTCAAATACTATAAGATATTCTGATGCGGAAGTAGATAAATTGGTAGAAGAAGCTTTAAATTCCAATAACAGAGAAGATGCGGTGAAAGCGTGGAAGGAAGTACAGACAGCTACAGCAGATGATTATGCTTATCTTTATATAGTGAATATAGAACATAGTTATTTTGTAAAGGATGATCTTGATATTTCTGTAGATACACAGATACCTCATCCACATGGCCATGGTGCTCCTGTGATTAATAATATGAACGAGTGGACGCTGAAATAAATAAACATTATATAATAAACTGTTCTGTCTCTGAGGCAGAGCAGTTTATTTCGGAAGATATTGTCTTAGAAAGGATCTTATTTATGAACAGAGTGAAATATATTTGTTCCACTACAGCAAGAATGCTGACACTTTTAATAGCTGTCAGCATATTATCTTTTATACTGATATCGGCATCACCTGTAGACCCTTTGAAAGCTTATGTAGGAGCAGAATCTACGCTGTCTGAAGAGGCTAAGGAGGAGGTGGCAGAATACTGGGGGCTCAATGATCCTCCTGCGGAAAGATTTCTCACATGGGCAGATCACACGCTTCACGGTGATCTCGGTCAGTCCATCACATACAATATGCCAGTATCAACTGTAATAGCGGATAGATTCAAATATTCAGTTGCTCTTATATTGGCAGCATGGGTATTGTCAGGGATTATAGGTTTCACAGCCGGTATATTTGCGGCTGTAAAGAAGGGAAGCATTTTTGATAAATGTGTAAAGACATTTTGTCTTATCTTACAGTCAGCTCCTGTTTTTTGGTTTGGTCTTCTCATGCTCACAGTGTTTTCAATAATTTTGGGATGGTTTCCTATAGGACAGGCAGTTCCGGTGGACAAACTTGCAGCAGATGTGACCATATGGGACCGTATATACCACATGATACTTCCTGCCGTCACTTTGAGTATTCTGGGTACTGGAAAGATAACACTTTATACGAGACAGAAGCTTATTGAAATAATGCACAGCGATTATATATTGTTTGCCAGAGCCAGAGGAGAATCTGTAAAACAGCTTGTAATAAGACATGGACTTAGGAATATCGCAATGCCTGCTATAACTTTGCAGTTTGCATCATTTAGTGAGTTATTCGGAGGAATTGCACTGGCGGAAACAGTTTTTTCATATCCGGGAATAGGAAGTGCTGTTACTGCTGCGGCTCTTAATGCAGATGCTCCTCTTTTAATAGGAATAGCCATGTTCAGTGCTCTGTTTGTATTTGTCGGAAATTTTATTGCCAACGTACTTTATGGAGTTGTTGATCCCAGACTGAAGGAAGGAGGATACCGTGCATAATGATTCTATATTTGCTGCAGGAAGTCCCCGCTTGAAATCTTCCGGCATCAATACCCGAAAAAAAATGATAATATATATAACAGCAGCGTGTGTATATCTGATTGCAGTTCTGATTGCGGGGCTTGTCATGAATCCTGATCTTTATGGCGTGCATTATGAAAATAAATTTCTTACACCATCATTTTCACATCCTTTCGGAACGGATTTTATGGGAAGAGATATGTTCTGGAGAAGCATAAAAGGTCTTTCCAACAGTATATTAGTAGGTTTGGCTGCATCTGCGGTGAGTTCTGTTATTGCGCTTATATTCGGCGTTGCTGCTGCTGTAGCCGGAGGAAAAACAGATAAGATTATAACCTGGCTTGTTGATTGTTGTATGGGGATGCCCCATATCGTGCTTCTTCTCCTTATTTCTTATATGATGGGAAGAGGAGGCTTTGGTGTGGCCTTTGCTGTGGCTGTAACTCATTGGCCTGAGCTTACGAGACTGGTAAGAGCGGAGGTTTTACAAGTCAAGAATGCTCAGTATGTACAGGCCGCTGTGAAAATGGGAAAATCAAAAACTCGGATAGCTAAGGAACATATAATACCACATGTGCTTCCTGTATATCTTATAGGGCTGGTATTACTTTTCCCGCATGCCATTATGCATGAAGCCTCTCTTACATTTCTCGGATTCGGATTTTCGGCTTCAACGCCTGCTATCGGCGGTATATTGTCAGAAGCTATGAAACATATAGTTACAGGAAAGTGGTGGCTTTGCTTGTTTCCCGGACTGATCCTTCTGGTAGCAGTGATGCTGTTTGATGTTATAGGAGATAAGCTTAAGATGCTTCTTAATCCGGGAAGCGGCAATCAATAGGAGGGGGAAATGGGAGTATTAAATAATAATAAAGAATCTGTTTTAAAAGTAAAAAATCTGACTGTTTCATTCAGTCGTTATGACCGAGGCTGGAATAAGACAAATCTTCAGGTCATTCACTCACTTGATGTAGAAGTTTTTTCCGGTGAAATTTTAGCAGTCGTGGGGTCCAGCGGCTCGGGAAAAAGCCTTCTGGCGCATTCGGTTTTAGGTATATTGCCTGATAATGCTACAATTACCGGCAGTATGGAATTCATGGGAAAACCATTGACTGAAAAAGATCAGAAAAAGCTGAGGGGAGAGCAGATAGTATTGATTCCTCAATCAGTAGAGTTCCTTGATCCGTTGATGAAGGTAGGCAAACAGGTGAAAGGAATTAAAGGAACTATGGAAAAGATGAGAGAAGCATTTAGAAGATATGGTCTTTCTGAAAATGTAGAAAAAATGTATCCTTTTCAGCTTTCCGGAGGAATGGCCAGACGTGTTCTCGTATCTACAGCTGTGATGGAAAAATCAAAACTTATTATTGCCGATGAACCGACGCCAGGGCTTGACATGGAAATGGCTATGGAAACCCTCAGACATTTTCGTCAGCTTGCAGATCAGGGATGCGGAGTAATGCTTATTACTCATGATATAGATCTGGCCCTTAGTGTAGCTGATCGTATAGCAGTATTTTATGCGGGGACTACTGTGGAAGAATGTCCTGCAGAGGACTTTATAAAAGGGAAAAAGGCTTTAAGGCATCCATACAGCAGAGCATTTATAGATGCTTTGCCTCAAAACAGTTTTAAACCTATAAAAGGTACGCAGCCTTATGCGGGAGATCTTCCAAAAGGGTGCCTGTTTGCTGACAGATGTCCCTTGAGAACAGAAGAATGCGGCGGAAAGATACAGATGAGTTCTGTAAGAGGCGGAAAGGTCAGGTGTGTTCATGCAACTTAAAGCGGATAATATAAGTTTTAGATATAATGATAAAAGTCCTTGGGTTCTGAGGAATGTGAATTTTACAGTGGAATCTGCTGATCGTATAGCGTTGGTAGGCCCGTCGGGATATGGGAAGAGTACTCTTTCTAAGATATTGTCCGGCTATCTGAAACCAACAGAAGGGAAGGTATTGTTAAACGGTGAGCTTCTTCCTGAAAAAGGGTACTGCCCTGTACAGATGGTATATCAGCATCCTGAACAAGCGGTTAATCCAAGGTGGAAAATGGATAAAACGCTTAATGAGTGCTGGAAACCCGATCAGAATCTTCTTGATTCTATGGGAATAGAGAAAGAATGGCTTAAAAGATGGCCGTCAGAACTTTCGGGAGGTGAACTGCAAAGATTCTGTATAGCAAGGGTACTGGGACCTGATACAAAATTTCTTATCTGTGACGAGATCAGTACAATGCTTGATGTTATAACTCAGGCGCAGATATGGCAATTAGTATTAGAGATATCAGAGGAAAGAAATATAGGTCTTGTAGTAGTTACACATAATATGGCTCTGGCAGAAAAAGTCTGTAATAAGATTGTTAGACTACCGGAAATATCAGTACAAAAACCGGAAGAAAGAATATCAGTATAAAGCTTTTTAGGCAATTGAAAAAGGCAGATACACTGATGTATCTGCCTGAAATTAAAATTTTTTTAATTGTTATTATCTGTCCAGCTTTCAAAGTCCCAACTAATAGTGTCTCCGTCTTTGATAATGTACTCATCTGCTGATTTCATCACTTCTTTATCGTTTACTTCATATACCCATCCGGCTGTTTCTGTAGCGGCAACACCATTTATGCTGGTAACATAGGGACTGCCGGAAGATTTGTCAAGCAGGATTTCTCCTCCGTTTGAATCTGCATAAGCTTCAAGAGCCCCTAATACACTGCTGCCATCATTTACGGTAAGCTTAGCGCTATCAACATCTGCTGCATTTGAATCATCAGGAAAATCTATATCTATAGTTACAGTGACTGTTGTCTTGTCCTCTGATGCAGCGGACGGATCTGAAGCGGCATTGTCGCTTCCGCATGCTGTAATCGTAAACACTATTAATATACTAGCCAGTAAAAGTGATATTTTTTTCATTTTATTCACCTCAAACCTTTCTGTATTTAGTATTTGGATATAGGCGTTTAATATACGTATACCTTTGGAAGTCTTTGTCCGAAAGCGCATAGTATTTCATAGTTTATTGTTTCAGTTGATTTGGCGATGTCATCTGCCAGGATTTCGTAAATTCCATCTTTGCCCATTATGGTGACCTCATCTCCCAGACGTGCATAAGGAACATGAGTAACATCTATCATACATTGATCCATACATATATTACCGGCTATGGGAGCAAAAACACCGTTTACTATTACTTTGCCTTTAGATGAGTAAGGCCTTGGGAATCCATCGGAATATCCGAGAGGAATCGTAGCAATAAGACTATCCTGTCTTGTTGTAAATTTTCGTCCGTAACTTATTGAGTTGCCTGCGGGAACTTTTTTTAACTGAATTATATTGGCTTTTACTGACATAACGGGCCTGAGTTTTAGCTGGCTTTTATCTACTTCGTTTGAAGGATAGCAGCCATACAGTATGATACCGGGACGTACCATTTCATAATGTGTAGATGATAATTCCATAATTGCAGCGCTATTGGCTATGGTTCTGCATGGAATATTGATGTTGGCGTTGACCAGTTTTTTATAAAATACCATAAAGCGTTGTTCCTGAACTACCGAATAAGTTTTATCGGCTGAATCTGCAGTGGCAAAATGTGAAAACAGTCCATTTATCTTGAACCCGGGAAGGTTCTGGATCATTTTGATGTCATCTACAGATGCAGAATTCTCAATATCGTAACCGATTCTTCCCATTCCGGTGTCAATGGCTATATAACCATTGATAATTATGTTTGATTTTTGAGCGGCTTTTGATATAGCTTCTGCACTTTTAAAATCACAGACAACGGGGGTAAGCCTGTATTCAATTATAGTATCTGTATAAGGCTCGGGAGTTAGTCCTAAAAGAATGATTTCTTCCAATATAAAACCTGCTTTTCGAAGCCTGATGGCTTCGGAAAGCGTGGCTACGCCAAAGGAATCTATACCGTTTGCTCTGAGAACCGTGGCAACTTTTACAGCGCCGTGGCCGTAAGCATCAGCTTTGATGATTCCGGTTATTTTTTTGCCGGGACCGACTTTTTCTTTGATTTGTTTTATATTGAAATCAAGATTTGTGATATTGATCTCTGCCCAGGCAGCTCTGAGCGCTTCTTTGTACATTCTTTATAAACCTCCGGTTGTCAAGCTTTACAGTTTGGGGACTCTTTTTATGATATCTTCTCTTCCAGGTCCATTTGATACATAGGTGATAGGGAATCCGATAAGCTTTTCAATTTCGTTTACATAATTTTGAGCTTCTGGCGGAAGTTTTTCAAATTCGCGTATACCTGTGATATCGCATTTCCAGCCGGGCAGCTTTTTTATTACAGGTTTGGCTTTTTCTAATTTCGCAGTGCAAGGGAATCTATCGGTTATTTCACCGTCGATTTCGTATCCTATGCATACGGGTATTTCATCCAGATATCCCAATGGATCCAGTACAGTGAAGGCAACTTCTGTGGTTCCTTGAGTCATACATCCGTATTTGGTGGCTACAGCGTCAAACCAGCCTACTCTACGAGGCCTTCCGGTGGTAACACCATATTCCCCGCCGTCTCCTCCGCGTTTTCTCAGTTCTTCTGCTTCTTTTTCGTCAAGTATCTCACTGACAAAGGCTCCTCCGCCTACAGCGCTGGAATAGGCTTTTACTACTGTGATGATTTCTTTGATTTCATATGGAGGCACTCCGGCTCCGATTGCGCCGTATGCTGCAAGAGTAGATGATGAAGTGACCATTGGATAAATACCGTGGTCAGGATCCTTCAGAGCGCCCAGCTGTCCTTCAAGGAGAATATCTTTTCCTGCCTTTATAGCTTCGTCAAGGAAGAGAGCGGTATCGCACACATAAGGTTCAACCATTTCTCTGTATTCTGTCAATGTTTTCATGATATCATCGGGATCCAGTTCTGGTTTATTATACAGGTACTTTAGCAGGATATTTTTCTGAATTATAATTCTTTCTACCTTTTCGCGCAGAAGGGCTTCGTCCATAAAAAGTTCCTGTACTTGGAAACCGATTTTTGCGTATTTGTCCGAGTAGAATGGGGCTATTCCTGATTTTGTGGAACCAAAGGCTTTTCCGGCAAGACGTTCTTCTTCATATTCATCAAAGAGAATGTGATAGGGCATTAATATCTGTGCTCTGTCAGAGACCAGGATCTTAGGCTTTGGCACTCCCTGTTCTATCAGTGAATTGATTTCTTTTGTCATATAAGGAATGTTGAGAGCTACGCCATTTCCGAGAATGCTGGTTGTATGGTCGTAAAATACTCCTGAAGGGAGCATGTGAAGGGCAAATTTGCCATAATTATTTTTGATGGTATGACCTGCGTTGCTTCCACCTTGAAATCTGATTATGATATCAGCGTTCTGTGCGAGCGTATCAGTGATTTTTCCCTTTCCTTCGTCGCCCCAGTTAGCGCCTACGATTGCTTTGATCATTTAAATCTCCTTTCATATGTCTGACGCTGAAGAAAATCGGCACAGCCGTCTTTGCCAAGCGTTAGCAATGTTTTTAAAAGTTTTATACATTTATGTCAGCGTGCATGCCGAGGGCTTCTTTATTGGCCTTGAGTATCGGAGCGACTTCTGTTTTTAGGAATCTCTCGGTTTGGCTTTCGGCACAGCCTGTAAAGTTTTCAGGTTTCATAAGAGCTAAAAGCTGCTCTTTTGTCATGTTGAAATCAGGATCGGAAGCTATACGGTCGAGAAGATCATTATCGGCGCCTTCTTCCTTTACACGTTTTCCTGCTTCCATCGAATGCTGTCTGATTTTTTCGTGAAGAACCTGTCTGTCTCCTCCCATCTTTACGGCATCCATCATAATATTTTCGGTTGCCATAAAAGGAAGTTCGCTCATCAGTCTGGCTTTTATGACTTTAGGATATACTACAAGCCCTGATGTTATATTCATGTAAAGTTCAAGAATACCGTCAGCAGCCAAGAACGCTTCTGAAATACTAAGACGTTTATTTGCCGAATCGTCCAGAGTTCTTTCGAACCATTGTGTTGAAGCTGTTATGGCAGGGTTTAAAACTCCGGCGATGACAAAATTGGCAAGTGCTGCTATTCTTTCTGAACGCATAGGATTTCTTTTGTATGCCATTGCGGAAGATCCTATCTGATTCTTTTCAAATGGTTCTTCTATTTCCTTAAGGTGCTGGAGAAGTCTGATGTCGTTACTGAATTTATGAGCGCTTTGGGCAATACCGGAAAGAACATTGAGTACTCTGGTATCTACTTTTCTTGAATAGGTTTGACCTGATACTGCATAACAGCTGTCAAAACCCATTTTTTCTGCGATGAGGGTGTCCAGCCTGCAGACTTTTTCTATATCTCCATCGAAAAGTTCGAGGAAGCTGGCTTGAGTTCCTGTAGTTCCTTTAGAACCAAGAAGCTTCATTGTACCCAGTATATGATCCAGATCTTCCAGATCCATAAGGAGGTCTTGGAGCCATAAAGTAGCTCTTTTCCCTACTGTCGTAGGCTGAGCAGGCTGAAAATGTGTAAAACCTAAAGTAGGCAGAGCCTTGTATTTTTCGGAAAAGTCTGCCAGATTGGATATTACATTTATCAGCTTTTTTCTGATAAGTCTGAGTCCTTCGGTCATGATTATGAGGTCTGTGTTATCGCCTACGTAACAGGATGTGGCGCCAAGGTGTATTATGCCTTTTGCACTCGGACACTGAAGTCCGTAAGCATAAACGTGGGACATGACGTCGTGTCTTACTTCTTTTTCACGCTCCTTTGCCACATCGTAATTTATATTATCCGCCGCTGCTTTAAGCTCAGCTATCTGGCCGTCTGTAATTGGAAGGCCCAGTTCCTGCTCTGTCTCAGCAAGGGCGATCCAAAGTTTTCTCCATGTTCTGAATTTCATTTCCGGAGAAAAGAGGTATTTCATTTCTTTGCTTGGGTATCTTTCAGATAATGAACTTGTATAGTTCTTTGTATTATCCATAATCTCTCCTTTTTTCGATGGTAAAATTTGTTTTGAACATACATATATTAGTATACCACAAAAACGGAGAGTAGTACAAGGTTCAAAGCATTGATAATTAAAGGGCGACAAGAAACTGTATATCAAAAAAACATAGATTTGTCTGTGAGTTTCAGTTTAGTGGTCTTGATTATAAAAAATATATTATTGTTAATTTGTTTTTGATTTTCTGCTTGAAAAAATATAGGTTAGAAGAGCAGCAATGATGACAAGGCTGCAGCCTATGACAGATGTCATATTAAGGATTTCACCAAGGAAGATATATCCTAAAATAATAGAGAATACGATTCCGGAGTAATTATATATGCTGATTTCAGCAGCGGGAGCCATTCTGTAAGCATATGTAAGAGCAATTTGTCCAAACCCTCCGAAAACACCTATGAGAATAAGCATAAGAAGCTCTTTTAAGGTCGGTACAGCGAAATCAAAGATCATGAAAGGTATACAGGCAAGGACGCAGAAAGTAGAAAAGTGCATGATTATAGTCATACCGTCTACTTTGTTTTTAAAATATGCCAGCAGTGTATAGGAAACACTGGAAAAAAATGCACATAAAAACGCCATGAATAAAGGAAAAAGATTGGAATTAAAAGCAGGGTTGGCTACAAAAGCAGCACCCACAAAGGCTATAAGCAACGCGGGGATTTGTATTTTTTTGATTTTTTCCTTGAGAAAGACAGCGGCCCATAATGTTATCATAAAAGGAGAGAGTTTCATAAGCGTTGAAACATCTCCCTGATTGGCATGTGCTACAGCGTAAAATTGAGTTATAAGGCCTAAAAAGCCGAATAAAGATCGTACAAAAAGAAGGGGCTGATTCTCTTTCTTCCCGAAAAGGGATCCGCCCGATCTTTTTATCAATATGAAGCTGAGAAAAAGTGTTACGATATTTCTGAAGAAAACCTGTTCCATGATGGGAATGGAGGTCCCTGACATGTTTATAGGTATCTGCATGGCGGAAAATAAGAACGCCGATGCACACATTAATATCGCGCCTTTTTGTCTGTTTGGCATTTCATTTAGAGAAGCCATATTAACATTTCACCTCATTTACGAAAGCTGTTCCATATCTTCTGCCGAACATGAGCAGCTGCCAAGAGAATGTTTCACACGATCTGCTTCTTCGGCTGCTTTAGCGTCATTCCAGTTATCCATAGTTCCTACAAGATATCCGGTTATTCTTCTTATTCTCTCGAATGGAACGTGAGAAAAAGTGTAGTTGAGATCTGCATAGTCTCCGTCGATTTGAACATCTAATGAATCCAGCTTTCTGCTGTATTTTTCCTGAAGATAATCCACATATGCCTGAGCTTCCTGTGGGCTTGCATTTCCTGTTATTTTGATAGACATATTTAATCCTCCTTTTAACATCATCTGGGCATGATTATACACCTAAGCACTATATTTTGTATATAGTAATAAGAAAAAAATACATCAAAAAAACAATTTGGACTAAAATAGTCTAATGCCTGAATTCTTTTTCCTTTATTCTTCTTCGGGATATTTCATTCCCCATTGCTTTCGTATCTCAGTCATGATATCCATAACATCTTTTGTGTACTCAAGGTTCATAATATTTTTGTTTCCGCAGACAGCTGATTCCATGTCTTCGATCTCATAGGATATGGCGTTGTCTGTATCACCGTCAGATATAGTTTGCTGATAACCGGTATCAGTATAAGTTATGGTTGCCCGGCAGGCACGCGGATATTCCATTATTTCAATGAATCCTTTGTCAAAAGAAACAATTCCTCTTTTAGGTTGCTTGGCATGGAGAGACAGCATAACAGCTGCCATTTCATCATGAGGATTTTTTAACAGAATGCCGGCCTGCTCGTCAACACCTGTTGGAGCGTATTTTACTTGAGACAATATCTGATTTGGTTTAGAGGTCATGAACCATCTTATGAATGAAAGAGCATAGACACCTATATCTAACATTGCTCCTCCGGCCAATTTACGGCTGAAAAATCTGTTTTCCATGTTGTACTCTTTATAGCTGCCGAAACTCATTTGTATGAGTTTAAGAGAACCGAGCTTTCCGGAACTGATGATTTCTTTCAGCTTTTTATAAATGGGCATATGATAAATAGTCATGGCTTCTGCCAGAATCAGATTATTTTTTGATGCAAGATCTGTCATTTCACGAAGCTGAGAAGAATTCAGTGTTATAGCTTTTTCACACAGGACGTGTTTTCCAGAATTAAGAGCTTTTCGTATATAGTTTATATGTGTATTATGCGGCGTCGAAATATAGATGATATCTATATTCTCATCTTCAAAAATTTGATTGATGTCAGTATATACTTTATCTATATTATATTTATCTGCAAAAGCTATCGCTTTATCGTACGTACGATTGGCAACTGAATATAGTTTACGATTCTTTTTTGCCATAGCCTGCGCCAGTTGGTTGGCTATCACACCGCATCCCAATGATGCCCAGTTATATGATCTCATAAATAATTCCTCTCTTTTTGGCAGTTAATTATTTGCATTTAAATTATAAATTTAAAAAACTGATAATACAAGTGATATAGAAATTTTAGAAAGTAACATTTAAATAAAAAAGAATAAATATATGTTATCTCTTGAAAATAAAGTAGAATGTATGATATTATAATGAAGCTTATATGCCTCTATAGTTAAATGGATATAACAAACCCCTCCTAAGGGTTAGTTGCAGGTTCGATTCCTGCTAGGGGTGCCACTAACAAAGCCGAAAATTCTTGATTTTGTAAGGATTTTCGGCTTTTATATTTTCTGAAATAAATCGAAGCCACAGCAAAATGTAATTAGCAGAAGCGATTTCTGCTAATTAGCTGCTGCCGGATAGAAACAAAACTAATGATTTCCGTCACAAATTGGTCTGATAATGAAAAAGGCATGACAAATTACGGCACCTTCTTTGCAGAGGGTGTCGTAATAAGAAGTTTTTTTAATAATTGTTAAAACTCAAGGCAGCTTTAATGAAGTTTTCTAAAGTACGGGAAACATATTTAGATTCTTTCCAAGCTATAGCTATGGCTGTATCCATTTCATCCTGACGGATATCTTTGCATATAATGGAATTGTTTTCAGTGTTGTATATAGCTGATGGCGGCAGAATCGCTATTCCCATTCCTTCTTCAGCCCATGACAGACTTGTCCTGGCATCATCATTGATACAGATATATTTAGGAGATACATTCTTGCTTTTAAAATAATTTTTAAGGAATGATTCCCATCTTCTGTAAAGAATGACAGGTTTATTTGAAAGATGTTCTATATTAAAGTCAGTTTGATCTTCCGAAAAAAATTCGGGCCGAGCGACAGCGATCATCCTTTCTTTGGTGATGATTTCTGAATGAAATGAGCTGCTGTCGGGAAGAGGGCTTCTTAAAATAGCTATCTCAATGATATTTTTTTCTAAAAGTTCTATAAGCTCAAATGTATTTTTTTCAAATATCTGATATGTTATTTCCGGATTTTTTATGGAAAAATCTTTTGAAATAATGGAAAGCAGGTGATGGCTGCAAGATGATGAACATCCTATTCTTAAAGTTCCCTTTTTGCCTTCTGAAAAATTACGTATATCCTGCATTGCGATATTAGAAATATCTATTATAGACTGAGCGTATTCATAAAGTTTTTTGCCGGCATCAGTAAGGGTTATATTTCTGGGACCTCTTTCCATAAGAACGGTTCCCAGCTCTTCTTCAAGATTTTTGATTTGTTTGCTTAACGGAGGCTGCGTCATATGTATTTTTTTTGCAGCAATGCTGATATTGCCACACTCTACTATTGTGACAAAATATTGCAGCGTTCTTATATCCATATTACAGCCTCCTTTCTATTTAATTCTATCATTATTGTTATCCAAATAATAATATTCTTTGCATTCCAAAAGTATACAAAAAAGGAATAGTGCGTATATAATTTAAGAATTTTTAATTTTCTGAAAAGTATGATATAAAAGATTTAACAAAATAGAAAGAAGGGGAAGATAAAAATGTTGCAATTGATAATGTCATTGTTTCCTATAGTTTGTTTGCTGGTTTGTCTGCTTGTATTGAATTTAACTGCGATAAAAGCAAGCGCTTGGTCGCTTCTGCTGGCTGCAGCTATATATTTTTTTTATTTCAGATCCGGCAGCGGTATCGTTATCTCAATGTCAAAAGGTTTTGGCCTTGCGATATTTGTTGTTCTCATAATATGGGGAGCGATGCTTCTTTATAACATGGTCAAGGAAACGGGAGCGCTGGAGGTAATTAATGAAAAGATAGAGTCGTCCATAGAGGACAAGCTTATACAGTTTTTGCTTCTTAGTTGGGTGTTCGCTTCTTTCCTGCAGGGGATTGCAGGTTTTGGAGTTCCTGTCATAGTTATTACCCCTATACTGATATCTCTTGGATTTGCTCCTGAGATTGCAGCGGCATCTGTACTTATAGGGCATTCATGGTCTATAAGTTTTGGATCAATGGGTTCATCTATATATGCCATAAATATGGTTACTGACACAGAAATCGGCAATATTGTACTGAATATGAGTTTATTTGGAACGATAGCCATGGTCTGCACAGGAATTTCAGTGTGTTTTGTGTTTGGTGAAAAAAAGGTTCTGATGAAAGGAATTATATACGTTCTGATAACATCTATTTTTATGGGGTTTACGCTTTATATCATGGCTTATTTCCAGATGTTTTCAATAATCGGTCTGACTACAGGAGCTGTAGGCTCTGCCGTTCTTCTTACTATAAACAGAATAAGTAAGAAAAAAAAGATCGAAAAGGAAAAAAAGTATTTATGCGGATCAAAACGTGCTTTTGGAATCGGATATGCGGTGATGCCATACGTTCTCATAGTAGTATTGTCCATAATGTTCTTTGTAATAGATCCTAAACTGCAGCTGTGCTTTGATTTTCCGGGGTATGAAACAGCAGCAGGAAGGATTATTCAGGAAGAAAATGATTATGTGTCATTTAATATCTTTAAATTTCCTTTAAGCATAATATTGATGTCAACTGTAATAAGCGGTATTGCTTTCAGGAGTAAAAAGGCTTTGGACTGTCAAAAGCTAAAATTGATTTTGAAAAATACCATAAAAAAATGTACTTCTACTACAATGACGATAGTATTTCTGCTGACTATGGCTGTAGTGATGATGGATTCGGGCATGATTGAGAATTTGGCATTGGCTATGGTAGCCGTAAGCGGAGATATATATCCTGTATTTTCATCATTCATTGGGCTTTTGGGAGCTTTTATCACGGGAAGCAACACCAACTCAAATATAATTTTCGGTAATTTTCAGGAAATAGCAGCAAATTCACTGGGATACAGCGCAGCGGTCATATGTGCGGCGCAGTCAATCGGCGCATCAATCGGCGGAGCCATCGGGCCTACGACGGTAGCTCTGGGGGCCACCGCCGCTCATATACAGGGTAAGGAGTCGTCGATATACAGGAAAACATTGGTACCAATTCTTGTTTCGACACTTATCTTGGGAATAGTTAATTTCTTAATGCTGAACTGAGTGTGAAAGGAAGGGATATGTCAGGTAGCAAAGTATTGATCGTACTATTTATTGATTTTGTTTTTCTCTACACAGGATGTACCTTTGATAGTGGGCTGATGAAAATGATAGGCGGAATATGCCTTTTGTTGCTTGCTTTTGCGACGGTACTGCCAATAAAGGGAAAAAATAAAGAAGGAGGTAAAAGATGGCGGAGAAGTTGTTGATCAAAAACGGTGTTTTATTTGATGGAGTCGATTCAGAAGTGAAGGCAGGACTGACACTGGAGATAGAGAACGGAATAATTACTTACATAGGAGCCGAGCGTCCCGCCAGCAGTGATGTGAAAGTAATTGACGCAGTAGGTAAATTCATAATGCCGGGTATAATAGACTGTCATATGCACATAGGAGGAATGATAGGCGCAAGCGCTGTAGATCGGGTACTGGAACCTAATATGCAGCAAGCTATGGTGGCGGTAAAGCAGGCGGAAAAAACTATCCGCTGTGGTATAACTACTGTGTGCGATGTTTCTATGGCAGGACCTTATTTAAAGCGGCTGATAGACGCAGAAGAGATCATAGGTCCGAGACTTCTCCCGTGTGGACAGGGTTTTGCGATGGGAGGCGGAGGTCCGTATGTTGATCCTGAAGGTCTTTTTTCAGTGGATTTTCTTAAAGCCAATCATCCGTGGGGAGAACCATGCGACGGCGCAGATAACCTGAGGCACGGCGTAAGAATGAGACTTAGAAACGGATGTACTGCCATCAAAGTTTGGACCACCGGCGGCGGCCTTAATGAAAGGGCCGGAGATACCGATAGAATTTACACAGATGAGGAGATATTGGCTATTTGTGATGAAGCTGCTATGGCAGGCATCCCTGTTCTTTCCCATTGTGAAAGCATAGAAGGTACGAAGGCAGCTCTTCGCTGCGGTATCAAATGTATACTCCATGGAGTTGAATTGGATGAGGAGTGTATAGAGCTTTTTATTGAAAAAGGCGCATGGCTTATGCCAACGTTAAATGTAAACTTGAATTGGGCTGATTCCGATGAAGATCTGATGAGAAGAAAAGATATTTTCGATTTTGAAGGAGAGTCGCTAAAAGAAAAAGAATGTAGCCGCCTTCTTTATGTTTTCAAGAATGCACATGAAAGAGGCGTTAAGATTGCAATAGGCAGTGATACTTATTGTAATGAAGAAACACCGTATGGAGAATTTACGATGGATGAAATAAAAATATTTGTAAAGCGTGCAGGCATAGATGTTATTGAAACTTTGAGAGCTGCGACAAAATATCCGGCAGAAGCACTTGGGATATCAAATAAAGTTGGTACTTTGGAACAAGGTAAACTGGCAGATATCGTTATTTTAAAAGAGGATATTACAAAGGATATAGATCTTTTGACCAGAGCTAATATAGATATGGTTTTTAAGGAAGGAAAACAAATAGCTCTTTAGATTATTAAGCCGGAGGAATATATGAAATATTGTAAAGTATGCGGTTATCTGGATTCACAATATGGATGTGAAACAGCTTCTAAGCTCAGCGGAATAGGAAATGAAAACAGTTTGATGGGTTTTAGGAATGCAGGCAGTACAGGTGAGAAAAAAGCTGCCATGTACATCGAAGATGAAATGAGAAAAATAGGACTTAAAAATGTGAATAGATATCCTTTTGAAGTGGATTCATGGGAGTTTAGGGGAGCAGTTATTGAATTTAGCGACCGAAAAGGTTTCGAATATTCCTATGCCTTATCATCATTTGCGGGACTGCCGGGGACAGGCAGTAATGGTATTTCAGCACATATGGTGGATGCAGGATATGGTACTTATGATGAATGTAAGGATCTGGATCTCAAAGGTGCTGTAGCATTTATACGATTAGACATGGATCGTGAATACTGGCTTGGAGTACCTGTGTATCAGTTGGAACTTATGGGAGCCGTAGCTGTCATAACTGTGATGGAGGGGGATTCATACGGGAAGTATAATAGAGCTTTAAATTCGGCCAATGGGGCGGCAAGAACCAGTATTCCTGTCTTAAATATATCCAGAGAGAATGGTCATACCATTGAAGCGCTTTTGAAAAATCAGGTACTGGAGGTTGACCTAAAAGCGGACATTACAATATCAAAAGGAGAAAGTTGCAATATAACGGGAAGTATTCCGGGGCAGTTAAGTGACCGATATATTCTCTTGGGCGCTCACTATGACGGATATTTTAACGCATATATCGATGATGCATTGGGCATAGGTGCAGTTTTAAATATTGCGCAAGCAATACTGAGAAGTGGGGTGATACCGAAATATACTATTGTTTTCATAGCTCATGGCGCTGAAGAGTTCGGTGTGTGTGACAGCCATTATGATTGGTGTATAGGTTCATGGAAGCAGATCACCCAGCTGAAACCGGATTGGAAAGAAAAGGTGAGACTGTTTTTGAATATCGATGCAGCTAATCCTGACTCAAAAGAGTTGCTTGTTCAGGCGTCGCCACAGATCCATCATTTTTTAAATAAATGTTTAGCTCAGAAAGAAGACGAGATAAAAAGGGAATGGAGGTATGGTTTTAAGGTAAATGATGTGAATGGAACATGGTCAGATGATTTCAGTTATTATATGGCGGGAATTCCTGTAGTGATAGCTGGAAGGGGAAAGTCAGAATGGAGAAATAAATATTATCATACGGATTTTGATACCAACGAAAGTCTTTATCAGGTGTTAATGAAAAATATCAGCGAAATCTACAGTTTGATTTTATGTGAATACGATGAAGCTGAGGATGCACCTGTTGATGTTAATGAGGAAGTGCTTATGTTTGAGAACACATTGGATAAGGATCTTTTGAAAGGAGAAGGGATAGATATAGGGCGGTTGGATAATCAGATTGCAGCCTTGAAAGCAAGAAATGGGTTTTCTGCTTATATGAGTAATAACTTAATAAAAGCCATTAGAGCAATTGATTTTGATGACAATATAATTTTTAAGCTGGAAGAAAAACAGAAAAACATCAAGATTCTTAATAAAATATCACAGCATTTAAAAGAAGGTGACTTTGAGGAGGCATTAATGGCGATGAAAATGTTTTGCGGCAATAGTGTCATAGAGCATTTTCAAGATGAGGTCTATCAATACTATTATGTGGATGCTGTTGATGACAGTAAAAAGCCTTTGCAATGGGGTTTTGGAATAATAGAAAAACCACTGGATATAAGAAGGCTGTTTAGAGTCTTTAAGAGAAATGATTTTGATAACGTGAGGACAAATGAAGTGCAGGAGGAAATAAGAAATCTTAAAAATAAGGAAATAGAAATAATAAAAAATCATTTGAAAAATACAGTAAAGACTTTGGAAGCATTAATGATGTAGGAGGTCAAAAATGAGCGCAAACAATGGACAATTAAAGAAGACCAGAATAGGTCTTTTAGGAGCGGTAGGTATCATATATAGCCTTGCTGCCGCAGGGGCATATGGAGTAGAAGAGATGATATCATCCTCAGGTCCCGGCTTAACAATCATACTACTATTGCTGCTACCTATTTTCTGGGCATTGCCGCAGGCGATGATGATTTCCGAATTAAGCTCCGCCATGCCTGTAGAAGGCGGAGCCTATAAATGGATACAGAGAGCAATGGGAGAATTTTGGGCATTTCAGTTTGGCTGGAGCCGTTTTTTAGGGAACTATCTGGGTACACCGGCTTTTGTAGTTTTGGCAGGAGATTATGCTGCATCGCTTATGGGATTTAACGGTGTTGAGAAATATATATTTGAAATCGTATTGGTAGTAATTATAGTATGGATAAATATCAGAGGGCTAAAAGAGGTTTCAATAATAAATACCATTATATCTATTTTAATAATAGTAGCATTTGGAATGGTGGCTATAATTGGATTCATGAATTGGAACAGCAATCCCTTTGAGCCGATTGTTCCAGAGGGACAGGGTGTAGTTTCCAGCATGGGAGCAGGCCTTGCCATAGGAATGTGGATGTACATGGGTTTTTATTCTATATCAGCGGTAGCAGGAGAAATGGAAAATCCGCAAATCATACCTAAAGCACTATTTATCACAGTACCTTTGATGGTTTTGACATATTTGCTTCCGACTTTAGCAGGTTTGTGTTCTGTAGGCCAGTGGGAATTGTGGGGCTCTGACGGTGTGTCGTATGCTGATATAGCTATTACATATGGCGCTCCTTGGATGGGATTGTTCTTTGTATTCATAGCCTTGATTTCACAGATTTCTATGTATAATGGGTATACGGCAACATCTCCAAGGGAGTTTTACATAATTTCAGAGGATTGTTTGGGTCCTAAGATTCTTGCGAAGATAAGTCCTAAATATGGCACTCCTAAATATTCGATATTGCTTATGGGTGTGTTGTCAATAATATGTTGTAATTTTGACTTTTCATCGTTGGTAATACTCACAACATTTTTATTAATGTTCTGCATAGTATTGATTGCTATTGCTGCGATTATATTGAGATACAAAGAACCTAAGATGGCAAGGCCTTTTAGAGTGCCCCTTGGAAACGCCGGATTTTCAATAATGTGTCTGATTCCTATATTAGTAGCTGTTGTAGCACTTTATCTAAACGGAACGGACTATTTCGTATTCGGACTGATAACGATGTTTTCGGGAGTGATAATGTATATTTTGATGAAGAGAATATACGGGGGGCTTTATAAAGTGGACCCTGAAAAACATCCTATTAATTTGAGAACAAAACTTGCAACAGGAGATCTAAATAGGATATCTAATTTGATGCTGATTCTGGCAGCGATAGGAATCATAGGTGTTTTCTTCCTGCCTTATTATGAAGATCCAACGTATTATACAGACACATATGGGGTTCAGAATATATTTGATATGTTCATCAAAGGAATTTTATATACGAGTATAGGTTTTGCGATAATAGGAATTGTGACTCGCATCATAGGAAAAAAAATAGACTCATAAAATATAATAAAACTGATCTTCTATTGATTTATCTTTAGGAGGTCAGTTTTATTGTACAGTGAAAATACTTATAAATATTTATAATCTCGAGTCTATTACCGCTATATCAATGACTTTTTTCAAGGTATGTACCTCATAGTCTGGCGTAATCCCCGAATTGTTTCGTTCTCTTTCAGGATTGAACCACACTGTTTTAATGCCGGCATTAATTCCTCCCTGTATATCAGAAGAGAGGCTGTCTCCAATTATTATTGTTTTTTCTTTGTCTGTATTGTTCATCATGGAAAAACAGTAATCAAAAAATTCCGGAGCAGGTTTATTAAAGCCGATATCTTCAGAAATAAAGATATTTTTAAAGTACTTTATGATATCCGCACTGGCAAGGCGCCCTCGCTGCACAGAGGCAGTGCCATTTGTAACTAAGTATAAAGATTTATGTTGGGAAAGCGTTCTTAATACGGATTCTGCACCTTCAATAAAATAATGACCGCTACTTAGTTTGTTCTCGTAAAATGCAGCGGCATCTTTTGCAGGATAGTTTACATTTAGCTCATCAAAAAGATTCTGAAATCTGTTAATTCTTAACTCAGCCCTTGTTGTCATTTCTTTTTCAAGGAGTTTCCACTGCTGCAGATTCAGCTGGCTGTAACGTTTCAGTATTTCAGGTTTCGGTTCTATAAAGATATGCTTCAGTGTTGATGAGATGGCGTCTTCTTCCGCTTTTCTAAAATCTAAAATAGTGTCATCCAAATCAAATAAAATATTGTTGTACATGGTGATTGTTCTCTATTATCTGAATATTTGTAAGTGAACATAAAATCTCTTTTTATTTATATTGTAGCATAAAAATATGTAAGATAGGGAGAAACGGGTAATTATTATGATTATCAAAATTACAGCAAATTAAGCAAAAATTCAGAATTAGTTAATAATTGACGGGTAGCGATCCCAAATACTATAATTATTTTAAGAGAGGAGCAGTAGAATGAATAAATATTCAATTTTGATAATTGAAGATAATGAAGAGATTAGAGAGGGCATAAGAATTCTTTTTAGGGGTGAAAGTTATGATATTATAGAAGCCGACAATGGAGACCGTGGGCTTGAGCTTTTTTCTGAAAACATAGATTTAGTTATATTAGATATTATGATGCCAGGAATAAGTGGCCTTAAAACATGTGAGGAACTAAGGAAGATTTCTAACGTACCTATTCTTTTTCTGACCGCTAAGACTCAGGAATCTGATAAACTTATAGGTCTTATGGCGGGAGCTGATGATTACTTGACTAAGCCCTTTTCGTATTCTGAACTGCTTGGAAGGACAAAGGCGCTGTTAAGGCGATATAATGTTTATAAGGGCAAAGAAATATCTGATAAAACGATTCGCGATATAACGAGATATATTACATGTGGTGAATTAAAAGTAAATATTGTCTATAACGAAGTATTTTTAGCAGATAAAAAAATTGAACTTTCAGAGATCGAATATAGCATATTGCTTTTAATGATGAAAAATCCGGGGAAAATATTTTCTACAAAGAATCTGTATGAATCAGTATGGGATGAACCGTACTTTTATGTGTCTAATAATACCGTAATAGTACATATAAAAAAGCTCAGAATGAAAATAGGAGAAGATTCAAAAAATCCAAAGTACATACATACCGTTTGGGGGAAAGGATATAGGTTCAATGCGATTGATTGAAAACAGAAAAACTATTTCTACTCAGTTAGCTGCGTTGGTGACAGTTTCTTTATGTATATCTGTAATCCTCTTTTCCATAATACATATAATTGGCAATCAGGTAGTATATCGGTATTTGGACAAGTCAGATTATGTAAATAAAAAAAATGAATTTTATTCGGAAAAACTTCAAAAATATGTTAATCACAATAATATAAAAGTTACTGAAGCGGAGATATTGGATCGCTGGGTAAAAAAGCAGGAAATCCTTTGGCTTGAGATATATGATGATAAAAAATGGATATATACATCTAATCATCCTTTTGAGGGGAAGACGGCGAATACTGATTATCCCGATGGATGGAAATCATATTTGATGACTTTTGCTGACGGCCAGTTTGAAGTGGGGTTTTATGGAAATTATACGTATAAATTTTTTTATTATTCTTTAACTTTAGAGCTTCTAATCTGTTTTGCTGTTTTTTTTGGTATCGTGATGTGTGGGATTCGTAAGATGATAGTGTGTGTACAAACGCTTAAAGATGAGATAAATATATTGGAAGGAGGCAATCTGGAATATAAAGTTTCAGTCAAAGGGAATAATGAGATTATGGAATTGGCTAACAGTGTGGAATGTTTGAGGAAATCTATTTTAAGCCAATTTAAAAAAGAAGAGGAGTTAAAGAGCCTTAATAATAAGATTATAACAGAACTATCTCATGATATCAGAACACCATTGACTACGATAATGATATATCAAGCGGCGATTGAACATAAAAAATATAGAAATGAAGATCAGCTTCTTCAGTATATTAAAAAAATCGGAGACCAGCTTGAACATATGAATTATCTTATTGACGCTGTATTTGAATATTCTGTGGACAGGATGCAAGATGACGATGAGGTTATATTCAAGGGAAGTTTTAAGAATACTTTTTATGAAGTGATCTTAGGGTTTAAACAGATCTTAGCTGAAAGCAATTTTAATGTGTTGGATGAAATAAAATGGTATACTGGTAATGTATGTGTGTACAGTGAAGATATCAATAGAATAATTAATAATATATTATCTAATATTCTTAAATATGCCGATAAGAAAAGTCCGGTGAGAATAAGGTCTTTGCATGAGGGAGAATGCAAGGGATTTGTATTTGAAAACGAAATTTTACATATGGATGACGATAAAAAGGCAAAGATAAGTAATCATATAGGTATAGCAAATATAAAGGCTATGATGGAAAAAAACGGAGGACATTGCAGTATTTGTAGGAAAAATAATAAATTTTCTATAGCTGTGTTATTTAGAACTGAAAAAAAGATATGATTTTTGATAATTAAGATAATTTCATAAAGTGTTAATAATTGGTTAATAATTAGTTGTTAAACTGTTCTAACAGGTATAATCAATAATTTATAAGTTAGGAGGAGTTAAATGGCTGATTATAAGGCGACAAAAGTTGCAGAAGTCGGTGATCATGGACTGAAAAAACGTGATATAAAGGTATCGACAGTTGTGTTTATGATCTTTTGTCTGGTTGCGGCCGGCTGTTATGGAATAGAAGAAGCTATTCCGGGAAGTGGGCCAGGACTTACCATTGTAATGCTTTGTGTAATACCATTCGTATGGGCTCTGCCTTTAGGAATGGTTTCATCAGAGTTGGGATCCGTAAGACCTCAAGAGGGAGGTTATTATAAGTGGGTTCAGGAGGCACTCGGGGAATACTGGGGCTTTCAGGCCGGCTGGTGGAGAACTGTATCTATTTATATTGATAATGTATCATATGTGATTTTAGCTGGCGGATATGCGGCAGCGCAGTGGGACTTGTCAAGGCCGGCAGAGTTTGCTATTAAAGCTATGATGATAATAATATTCGTGGGAATCAATCTCAGAGGAGTAAGAGATGTAGGTATCATAAGTACCGTGTTATCTTTACTTGTAATGGTTGCTTTTGCCATGGTTGCTGTTTGTGGATTTATAAATTGGGGAGAAGGAGAAAATATTTCTTTCCAGCTGACAGCGTATGAGGCGACTGGACTTAAAGATTGGTTTATGCTTATAGCGGGGGGAATATCCGTTATAATGTGGATGTATTCAGGATATGAGTCTATGTCTACTATAGCAGGAGAGATTAAAGATCCTCAAGTTATCCCGAAGGGAACGCTGATAACAGTTCCACTGATTATGGCAACTTATATTATTCCTACAGTGGCAGGTCTGGGTTCAATGGGACAGTGGCAGTCATGGGGGCCTGATGGAGATGGAATAGGTTACGGAGATGTGGTAGCTTCTTTCTGGGGACCGGCATTTGGAATATTCTTTGTTTTGGTTGCTATATTTGCACAATGTTCAATATTTAATACATATATAGCATCAGGGAGCAGAGGATTTTTTTCATTGGCTGATGATTATCTGGCGCCTCCTGTTATGGTAAAGTGTGACAAAAAACATGGAGTACCTTATGTAGCTGTACTGTCTGTAGGTATTTTCAGCATGGTTTTCTGTATGGTGCCATTCGGAACTATAATAGTGTTGGATGCGTTATTATTGGCGTTATCATATATCATGATTTATATATCTGCTATGATTTTGAGAAGGAGAATACCTGCTGAAGAATATAAATTCAGAGTTCCGGGAGGGAACGGTATTTTCGGGGTTATATGTATTGCTCCTATATGTGTAGCTTTATTTGCATTTCTTATTAATGGTTCTGATTATTATCTGGGAGGCATGGTCGGTATTTTATCGGGTTCTGTATTATATTTTTTCTGGAGAAGACGGTATGGAGGGCTTACTAAGAAAGACAGTGAAGCTTTCCCTACGAATAAAAGAACTGGGCTTGCAGTAGGAGACACAAAGAGAATATCATTTCTGTTATTGCTGGCTTCTGTATTTAATGTAGTGATGTTATTCTTTGCTCCATGGTATGAAGCAGATTATGAAGCTGGGGATTATTTTGACGGAATGTTTGAAAATGCGAGTGTAGAAAACATCGTGAATATTATCAATATTGGTTTAGTTATAATAACAATATTGTGTGCAGTGGGATGTATAATATTTTACATTCTTTCAAGGAAGATAGAACCTCAAGAAAAATAATATAATTGATTGAAAACCGGCATTTTCAGTAGTGCCGGTTTTTATATAGATCAGTTTTATTAAACAAGGATTCTTTCTAACCGTTCTCCCAGTCTGCTCAGGATTTCGTTGGATATGGTTCCTGAAGCAGCTGCAACCTCTGCCGCACTGATATAATCTTGTCCGGAGTGCCCTATTATAACAGCGATATCGCCGGAGCATACGTCTGGGATATTGCTGATATCTACAAGAGTCATATCCATACATATACGTCCGATTATAGGAGCTCTGCGTCCATTTATGAGTACATAACCTTTCATGTTGGACAGATTTCTGGGCAGTCCATCGGCGTAACCTATGGAAAGTATCGCAATGTGCATTTTTTCAGTTGATTTAAAGTCTAACCCATAACCTGCATATTCGCCTTTGTCAAGATTTCTCACAGAAGCTATTCTTGCTTTCAGAGAGAGAACCGGAGAAAGAACCTCATAATAATGTTTGTTATCTTCATATGTACTAAGTACTCCATAGAGGGCAATTCCTGCTCTGGCATAATCTTCTGCAAGATGAGGATAGTTTAATATACCGTAACTTGCCAGTACATGTGTTTTAGGGATATCATAGCCTTTTGATCTCAAAACACTTATCATATGGTCAAAGATATGTAACTGCATTCTTGTAAAATCATGGGATTTTTTATCAATACCATCTGAGGCGCATAAATGCGTAAATATACCCTGTATCTTAAGATTCTTAATTTGCATAATATCACATAATGAATCTATATTCTGAGCTGCTGTTCCTAAACGGTGCATACCCGTATCTATGGCCAGATGTACTTTTAGAGGTTTTCCGTATTGGCGGAGCTGATGTGCATATGTACTGTCCAATACTGCCTGAGTCAGATTATACCGGCGCAGCAGGTCAAATTGTTTGGGATCTGTATATCCTAATATTAATATATCGCCTTTTATTTGATTTTTTCTAAGCTGAATGCCTTCATTGAGGCAGGCGACACAAAAGTTTTTGATGCCGAGATGATTTAGCTCTTTTGAAATTATGACTGCGCCATGACCGTAAGCGTTGGCTTTAACAGCCGGCATAAGGCTGCATGTTCCGGGCAGGTTTGAAGTAAGGAATCGTACATTTTGTTCCAGTGCAGTTTTACTTATCTCTATCCACGCTCTGCCTTTTGGATCGGGTTTTTCTTTTGAGCGGAAAAAGTCTGACAGCAAAGCAGAGATAAAAGCTGTGAGAACAGAAAGAAGAACTACTGCAAGATAATGAATAATACTGTTGTCAGTTATAAAATCTGTAAGACCGGACAGTCGTCCCAGCATTCTTACAAGGACTATCATTGCAGGATGAATGATATATATTTGGGCAGAAAACCTTCTGGCAAATCGGTTTTCCGAAATATCCCATTTCAGCAGCAGTTGATAGAGAAAAACCATCACAGGAATCAGCATTATGTACATGCTGTCATGGCGCTGCAGATCGTTTATATGCAGAAAAAATCCTTCCGCTGTCATAGCCGAGAAAGACAGGATAAGTCCCCCAAAAGCATTTTTGCGTTCAAAACAATTTCTTGTGTATCCGCTCCATGCACCAAGTATTAAAAATACAGGAGAAAAGAAAAGTCCGTTGCGTGTGTAGGAAAATATAGTAAAGGCTTCCATATATATTTTGTTTATTGCCGGAATATTTGATGTAAGACCGTAGTAACTGTCTCCCATAAGCCCTATGGCATAAAGAAGAAAGCAGACTGCCATGACTGCAGCAGGGGATATAAAGCGACGGAGCATTATTATTAGTAGTATTCCCATTATGCAGGAAGGAAAATACCAGAGATGATAAAATGTGCCGTCAAATATAAGAAGCTTTATGACCTCGTAAATAGTTATGTTTTCATAATACCCTGCATATATGCCTATGGGAAGATATAGAAGTATGCAGAATCCATAGACAAAGCAAGTCTTTTTTAGGAAATAAAATACCCTGCTGTATTTTATTTTACCTTTTTTAAATATATCGGAAAGAATAAACTGACCTGTTACCATAAAGAAAAACGGTACGGCTACTCTTGCCAATATACGCGTGAGAAAAAAGTCGGCGTCAGTGCTAATTGTAGTGAGTGGTGAGGTATGGATGGCTATAACAAGAAAAGATGCTGCGAGACGGAATCTATCCAGACCGCCGTTTTTGCAGCAGTTGTTTTTTTTATCAATTTTCATATAGACTCCTCCATTCTGTTATGATATATCCATCAGCATTGTTTCCTGATATTACGCAAGGAAAATTTCCATTTATTAATGACTGTATATCAGTTTCCTTTTCTGAAGGAATGTAGTATATCTGTATTTGACGATCTGAACTTAAAAGAGTATAAGGTGTTTTACTTTTACAGTATTGTTTAAGGAAAGCAATATATTCTTCAAGAGTGAAATCGTGTTCTTTCATGATTTTAGCGTGAGGGACACCTACATAACGAAAATGCCAAGGCTCATGACTTATCCCGGTAATGTTTTCTTTGTCGGCTGGGTAGCGTTGGATGAATCCATAATCAGCAGCAAGGCTGCGAAATTTCTGGCATATTCCTGTGTATGGGAATTCAGGACAAATGAAATCTATATTTTTCTGTTTCAGGCCTAGATCAATGGCAAGTCCGCTTTGGTGTTCACTGTGTCCGGGAGCGGCAACAAACTTTTTAGTAAATTCCGGACCGCTTTTCTTTATGGTATCATTCCATATCTTTGTCTGTTCTTCAAAGGATCTCCAGCCGCTTACAGGAACTATGTAATTCCATCCGTTGATACTGTCCATGAGTTCTTTCAAAAAGATTGCCGCCTGCCGTTGAAGAAGAATATTCGAGTTTTCGTCCACTAAAATAAGCTCTGCATCTTCATCTGTATTGAGGCTGTATATAGAATTGATTAAAATAAGATTTCCCTTGCATATAGATGTTTTTGTTGTAATATTATTTTTCATCATATCACCGCCTGTTTCAGTATTTTATCGAGCATTTCTTCAAAGGTGAGTCCCGCCGCTTTCATCATGGCAGGATATCGGCTGTGTTCTGTAAAACCGGGGATGGTGTTCACTTCATTAAAAATGATTTCGCCGTCAGGAGTAAGGAACATATCTACTCTGGCAAAACCTCGGCATCCTAAAGTTTTGTATATGACTTTAGCTGTTTCTTTTATTTCGGATATTTTTGAGGAGGTTATGCGCGCAGGCACATGGATAGAGGAGGTTTTGAGGGTATATTTTTCAGTAAAGTCAAAAAATCCGGAAGACAGCTGGATTTCATCTGGCTCTCCTGTTATAAGTTGTTTGTTTCCCAATACAGCGCATCCGACTTCAAAACCTTCTATATTTTCTTCCAGAATAACTTGATCGTCATACATAAAGGCTTTTTCAATAGCATCATTAAGTTGACTTTTTTTAAAAATTTTGGTAATACCAAAGGATGAGCCGGCTTTTACCGGTTTGACAAACAAAGGCAAACCCGTCTGCTCGGCAAATGCTTCGGCTGATTCAAGTGATGACGATATATTTATTACCTTGGAGACAGGTACTCGTATTCCGGTCAGAGATACAAGTTTGTGAGCGAGGTCCTTATCCATGCAGACTGCCGAAGCCAGTATCCCACAACCTGCCAGAGGGATACCGGAAAGAGAGAATAGGCCCTGTACAGAACCATCTTCACCATTTTTGCCGTGGAGAATCGGGAGAGCAGCATCTACAGATATGCGGTATGTACCTGAGGGATCTAATATTATTAAATCTCTGCAGCTTCGATTAGGAGAGATGACAGCAGGAGTGCAGTACTTTTCGCAGCACCATGAATTATTATGGATGCTCTCAACAGGGCCGTTGTAATAGTACCAGTCTCCTGATCGGGAAATGCCGATAAGAACTGGTTGGTATTTTTCTCTGTTAAGATTTTTAATGACAGCAGAAGCTGATTCAAGTGATACGATATATTCTGCGGAGTAGCCGCCGAAAATCACAGCAATATTTTTTTTAGTTGTATCTTTCATATATAAATCCCCTTTCCTTGGACAAAAAATGCCCGTTTTGGTACTTTAAATGTATCAAAACGGGACATATGATGTTTTCGGGAATTCTATATTAAATATTGTGATTATATGCGTTAATTCTTACAATTTTATGACGAAGCAAAGGCTGACTGCTTGTAAGGAAGAGTTACAGTGAGAGTTATCATTTCGTTTTCACTTGAAGCTGATATAAGTCCGCCGTGAAGCTCTACTATTTCTTTGGAGATAGCTAAGCCTAAGCCAGAGCCTCCTGTTGATGTGGAGCGTGAAGAGTCCAGACGAAAAAATTGCTCGAAAATACGGTCAAGTTTGTCGGCAGGTATAGTTTTGCCGTGATTGCTTACTATTATATCGATCCCGATTTTGCCGGGAGACATGGTGAGATTTATTCGGGTATTAGGATAACTATAATTTATGGCATTGCGGATAAGGTTGTCGAAGACACGTTCCATTTTGTTTCTGTCACATAGAATCTCAATATCGGGTGCGATATCAGTATCCAGTGAAAGATTTTTCTCAGATAGTATAGGATTAAATTCATAAGAGATCTGTTCCAACATACGGGAAAGATTTGTAGGCTCTTCTTCAAGGGCAGGAGTGGACAGATTGAAGCGGGTAATGTCAAAAAATTCGTTGATGAGGTCTTCAAGACGCTGGGCCTTTTCCAGTGCTATTCCTGTATACTTTGCTCGAATGTCAGAAGATATTTGTGGTTCATCACGCAGAAGACTTAAATATCCTATGACGCTGGTAAGCGGTGTTTTCAGATCATGAGCAAGATAGACGATCAGATCATTTTTCCGTTGCTCTGCTTCTCTTGCAGCGCGTTCATTTCTCAGAGCCTGTTCTCGGAAAAGGTTCAGCTCGTCTTGGACATTTTTCATAGGAGCGGCAAGTCTTACAGGGGTATCTTTTGATGTGATCATTTTTTCCGAGGCGTCTATTACATCATCAAGATACCGAAGAGGCTTTGATACAAAATAATAACTGATAAGCGTCATACCCGAAATGATCGGAAGCCCTGCAAATATCAGTATATACTCTCTTATAAAACTTAACAGCCGGTAAAGAGGGTCCTCAGCAAACCAAATATTGTTAGATACATATCTTGATATTGCATAAGCTATAAAAAACAGCATGATAAAAAAAATTGTCATGGACAGAAAATATCTGAATATTATTTGTCTTGAAAGTTTACTTTTTTGGGTTTTTTTGTTTTCTTTATTCAATTGTATAACCAACCCCCCATACAGTTTTTATGAATTTTGGTTTTCGTGCAGGTTCTTGCATTTTTTCCCGGAGTCTGGCTATATGAGCCATTACGGTATTGTTGTTATCAAAATATTTTTCTCCCCATACAGCTTCAAACAGTTCCTCTGAGGCAACTACCTTTCCTTTTGAGTTACAAAGATACCATAGGATAGAGAATTCTATAGGAGTCAGAGATAAGGCTTTTCCGTTAAGCGTACATTTATGTTCTGTTTTTGAAATGTGTAGACCTCGTATATCTATTTCTTTCGGTTCAGGAGTTTCTAAAGCAGCATTAGCGCTGTTATAACGTGTGTATCGACGAAGCTGGGTTTTGACTCGCGCCATCAGTTCCAGAGGATTAAAAGGTTTTGTCATATAATCATCTGCTCCCAGAGTCAGGCCCGTGATTTTATCCATGTCTTCCACTTTTGCCGTAAGCATGATGATGGGATAAAAGTGATCATTTCTGATGTGGTGGCACAGGGAGAAACCATCCATATCAGGAAGCATGACATCCAGAATAGCTAAATCCAGATCTTCTTTTTTTACGCATTCCAATGCATCTTTTGCATTATAAAATTTAAAAACTTCGTATCCGTCATTTTTAAGATAGACTTCCACAAGGTCTGCTATGGCAGTTTCATCATCGACTATTAGTATTTTTATTTTTTTTATGTTAGTCATTATCGGGCCTCTTTGTATTATTGATATCAGTATTCAGTATATCAGAGAGGAGATGTAAAAGCAATTTTCAGTAAATATGAGAAAAGAGAATCCTAAAGATTTTACATAGAGGACATTGCGGGATATGTGAATAGTAGTATGCACTTGTTAAAATTATAGCTTTAATTATAATCAATCGCAGAATGTATTAACGGAGCTATAAGCTATTTTTAGTTTGATTTTTTAGGGCTTTTTAAAATATGTTGTCAGAGGGAAAGAACATTTTAATAGTTACTCATGATATAAAAGCAGTTAATAATTGCCCAAATTTTAGGTGGTATTTGGCATGATTGAGCCGTTTAAAAAAGTGATTTGTTTTGGAAAATAATCCGGTTTGTATAGGGGAACTCTTTGATTGCAGAACAGCTTTTGTATAAAAAACATAATATGAATAAGTGAGGAAAGGAGTTATATGCTAAATGAAATATTGTATGTGTAATTGTGGCAGATGTTGTTTATGTTCTTCTGCAAAAGATGACTGTAATGTTATAAAAGGCCCGACAGGCCCGACGGGAGCCCGTGGGGAAAAGGGTGAGCCGGGTCCGGCAGGCCCACAGGGCGCAGACGGAGTTGCAGGGCCTAGAGGAGCAACTGGTCCGCGAGGAATGAGAGGATTTGTGGGACCTCAGGGGCCACAGGGCCTTCCCGGGGAAAAAGGTGACCCCGGAGAAAAGGGTCCGCAAGGTGAACAAGGTCCAATCGGGCCGCAAGGTATTCAGGGAATACAGGGTTTACAAGGTCCGCAAGGCGATAAGGGAGATCCCGGTGTTACAGGTCCGACAGGAGCAGTTCCTGAAATTTTAATCGGAGAAGTTGCATCTGGAAATTTTGCCAGTGTTATCGCAAATTCTATTGATTCGGGGGTTTCTTTGGATTTTGTACTTCCTATTGGAGAGACAGGATCCAATGGAAGGCAGGGAGAGACTGGAGCATCTGGAGCGACGGGTCCGAAAGGGGAAAAAGGAGAGCAAGGAGCAACGGGTCCAACAGGAGAAAAAGGGGAACAAGGAGCGACGGGTCCAACAGGGGCCACAGGAGAACAGGGAGCAACAGGCCCGACAGGAGAAAAAGGAGAGCAGGGAGCAACAGGCCCAACCGGGGCTACAG